>DATHOI010000667.1:0-14091 GCA_035485095.1 Polyangiaceae bacterium
ATGATCGACGCGCTCAAGGCAGAAACGGACGACGGGACCAAGGCCGTCATTGCCCGCGAGCTTGCCAAGATCCCCGCCACCGACGACTCGAAGCAAGCGTTCGAGAAGGCCTACGAGTCGATCCCAATCGATGCCGAAATCCCACCGGCTGGCAGCGCGCTCGAAACGCTGACTGAATCCGCTGGCCAGTTCTTCGATCCGTCCATGATAGATTGGCTGCTGCAACGCGCGGCGAAGACCAAAGGCAGTGACGACGACAAGAAGTCGCTGCAGAGTGCCATCACCGTCACGGCGCTCAAGCTCGCAAAGCCCGACCAACTGCCGCAGGTGAAGGCTGCGGTCGACAAATACGGGACGCAGCTCGAGAAAGACATCTACGCCCAGGTCGACAAGCAGCTCAAAGCCTGCGGCGACCGCGTCCCGTGTTACATTGCGGCGCTGCAGAAGAGCGAGAACCAAGATCGCGCGACGCAGTTCGCCGGTATCAAGGCCGGCTACATGATCGGCATCTTGGGCAACGAGCAGAGCCGCGACCAAGTCGTGGCCGGCATCGACTCGGTGACCAACGCCGCGGTTCGTTTCGTCGCCGCGCAAGTGATCGATCATTTGTCGCCAAAGGGCTCCAAGGACGCAGCAGCCAAGCTGAGCGCCGTGATCGAGAAGAATGCGAAATCGCCGGATCGCGAAAAATCCTCGGGCGACGCGCCGCTCAAGCAGGTCGTGTACCGCTTGGACGCGCGCGCTAACTGAGCGGGCGCGCCATGTCGAGCCTTCGCCTCGAAGTCGTCTCCGGTGCACAAGCCGGCCGCGTCTTCGATGCGGAGCTCGACGTGATCCGCATCGGGCGCTCCGCGGACAACGACCTGGTGCTGCCGGACGCGCACGTGTCCGGCGAGCATGCTCGCATTGTGAGTAGCATCGACGGCTTCGTGCTCGAGGACCTCGACAGCACGAACGGCACATGGCTCACCCGCGGCGGCGAACGACAAGCGCTGGGAGAAGGCCAGCGCACGATCGCGCTCAGCTCGGGCGATCGCATCGAGCTCGGTGGCCAGGGCAACGAAGGCACCGAGCTGCGACTGAGCTTCGAGCTCGACACGGACACGATCGAAGTCGCACTACTCCGACCGCTCAGTGAGCTGGGCAACGCTGCGGCTGGTTTCGGGGATGCTCCTGATCGCCTGAAGTTGCTGGTTCAAGCATTGCGCGAAATCGTCAGCCGCGAGGGGCAAAGCGACGTTGCTTCCGGGATCGCCGACGCCGCGTTGCTGCTGGTGCCGCGTGCAACGCACGCCACCGTCGTGCTGCATCAAGACGTGGAGGGCGGGCGCGATGCGAAGGCCGTCGGCTTCGTGCCGGTGATCACTCGCGTGCGGGGCCCCGCAGGGCCACGCGCGCCAGATGCGGCCGTGCGGCTCACGCGAAGCGTCGTGCGTAAGGTGATCTCCGAACGTGCCGCCGTGCTCGCCGCGGACGCACCGAGCGAGACGTTCAGCTCCGAATCTCTGCTTGGCGCGAGCATTCGCAGCACCATCGGCGTCCCACTCTGGAAAGACGACACGATCCTCGGTGTGCTGCAGCTCGACAACCGCGACGCTCCGGCGATGTTCGAAGCGCGCGACGTGGACGCGCTCGGCGCGTTAGCGGTCAGCGCGTCTCTAGCGATCGCGAACGCCGAGCTCATTCAGCGACTGAGCTTGGCCCGGGCCGAGCTGAAGAAGGAAAACCAGTACCTACGAGGGAAAGAGCGCGCGCGCAGCGGCGAAGTTCAAATCATCGGCGACAGCAAAGCCATGAGCGCGCTCCTGCGCATGCTGGACAAGGTCGTCGACACGAAGGTCAGCGTGCTGATCGAGGGTGAAACGGGCACGGGCAAGGAGCTCGTCGCCTCTGCGGTCCACTACCGCTCACGCCGCAAGGACAAGCTCTTCGTGGCCCAAAATTGCGCGGCGTTTCTCGAGAATTTGCTGGAGAGCGAGCTGTTCGGGCACAAGCGCGGCGCCTTCACCGGCGCAACCGACGAGAAGAAGGGACTGTTCGAAATCGCCGACGGCGGCACGCTGTTCTTGGATGAGGTCGGTGAAATGCCGCTCTCGCTCCAAGCCAAGCTGCTGCGCGCGCTGCAAGAGGGCGAAATACGCCCGGTTGGCGGAACGCAACCGAAGCAAGTCAACGTGCGCATCGTCGCGGCTACGAATCGCAACCTAGAGAACGAGGTGCGAGCCGGCCGCTTTCGCGAAGACCTCTACTACCGGCTGAAGGTGTTCCCGTTGCGAGTCCCGCCGCTCCGCGAGCGGCGCGACGACATCGCCCCCCTGGCCATCTACTTTCTCGCCCGCTACACGCGCGAAATGGCCAAGGCCGTGCGCGGCTTTGCACAAGAGACCTTGGAGATTTTGAGTAGCTACGACTTTCCCGGTAACGTGCGCGAGCTGGAGAACGAAGTGCAGCGCCTAGTGATTCAGGCGGAGGACGACGGCTTCATCACCCCCGAGCTACTCAGCCCGCGCGTCCGTCAGATCGAAAGCGTCCTCGTCAACGCCGGTGCTGCCAAGGGCTCATTGAAGGAAATGGTCGACCAAGTCGAGCGCCACATCTTGATCGAAGCGCTGCGCGAGCACGGAAACAACAAGACCGCAGCAGCGAAGACCCTGGGAATCACGCGCGAAGGCTTGCACAAGAAGTTGAAGCAGCTCGGAGTGTCATAGACCGTGAGCTGAACCGGTTCGATTCGAGCTCACTGAATCCCATACTCGCGCAATCGGCGGTAGAAGGTTCTGCGCGGGATTCCGCTTATTTCAGCGGCCTTTACCCGGTTCCAGTTGCTCTCACGCAACGCTTCCAAGATCCGGTCGCGCTCGTCACGACGGTGTTCGGATACGGTGCCCTTGCGCAACTTGAGGGTCGCGCCGCGGGGCGGCGCTTCACGCTCCCGGTTGACGCGCGAGGCGACGGGCGTGTTCGCCGTCCACCCGTCAGGCATGTCCAGATCGGCGGCATCGAGCTCTAGATCCTCACTGAGCACCCAGGCGTTGAGCAACACGTTTTCGAGCTGACGCACGTTGCCAGGCCAGGAATATTGCGCGAGCCGCTGCAGGGCTTCCCGCGTCACTCCGTTCTTCTCGCGCTTGTAACGCGCCGCAAATAAGCCCAGGAAATGGTCGACGAGCTGCGGAATGTCTTCCGACCGCTCACGCAGCGCGGGCACGTGCACTTCGACGACGTGAATCCGATAGTACAGATCTTCGCGGAACTTTCCGGCGGCGACCATCTGCGACAAGTCGCGATTGGTCGCAAACAGCAACCGCACGTCGATCTCTTGTTCCTGATTGCCACCCACGGGTCGCACACGACGCTCCTGCAGCACACGCAGCAAGCCCGCTTGCATCTTCAACGGAGTTTCCCCGATTTCATCGAGCAAAATCGTGCCGCCTTGGCACTCGCGGAACAGCCCCTTGCGGTCGCGGTCCGCGCCCGTGAAGGCGCCTTTCACGTGGCCAAAGAGTTCGCTCTCCAACAAGTTCTCGGGGATTGCACCGCAATTGACGCCCAACACCTGACTCTTCGCGCGCGCCGAGGCGCCGTGGATGGCGCGGGCAACGACCTCTTTGCCGGTGCCGCTTTCACCCGTGATCAAGACCGGAATGTCGGTGTTGCGCACGCGATCGATGAGCGCGTACACGCGCCGCATCGCCTCGCTCGTGCCGACCAGACCTTGGTAGCCAAAATGGCCGTATAGGGCCTCCCGCGCATCGCGTAATTTTTGACGAGCCCGCTTGAGCTGCTCGGTCCGACCGTCCAGCAACTCGCGTAGACGTTCGTGCGCCTCTTCGAGCTCGCCGTTGGCCGTCGCCAGCGCGTCGGCACGTTGTTTGTTCTCATTGATCAGACGCGCATTCTCCAGCGCAATGGCGACTTGATCGGCGAACGCTTGCAGCGTCGGCAGCTCACGCTCGAAGTGCGCTCCCGGACGCAGCCGTGTCTCCAAATAAAGAGCGCCGATCGCTAGACCCGACGGCGCTCGAATCGGCACGCAGACCACCGATTCCAGCATCATTTGATGGACTGAAGCGTAACTCTGCATCCGCGCGTCACTCTGCGCGTTCATAGTCAACACGGGCTCGCCGCTTGCGACCACGGTTTCCGCGATCGAGCGCGAGAATTCCGCGTGCGCGGCGTCACCCGCACGCGAGCGCGAAGTGTGCACGCTGAGCGCACCCGACTCTTGCTTCAAGAGCACGAAGCCATGCTCCGCGCGAGCTAGCTCTATCGCGTAGTCCGTCACGCGCTCGGTCAAGCGCACGAGATCGAGCTCCCCGACGAGCCGGCTGTTGACCTCCAGAATCCGGGCCAAGCGTTGCTCGAGTGGCGTTGAGCTGAGCTGCGAGATCGACGTCACCGAGGTGGCGTGCAGGGTGTTGCTCGTACGTGACGACAAAGCTTGTGCGCCGCGGAGCGCATTGAACGGCAAAAACTCGGTCGCGGCCACGCCGATCGCGGCTGGAACCGAGGCGCGCAAGTTCCGCCGGCGTGCGTCGTTCCAATAGACCTCGCGCAAATCCCTGGGCAAACGCGCGCCGATTTCCTCGAGCACGGCCAGCGCTTCTTCGCGATCGCGCCGCGCCAAGAGCGGTTGACCGCCGGCGTCTTCCAGCTCCGCGCGCGCCTCGAGAGTGCGCCAAACTAGGTCTTTCTGGGCAGCTGAGCGGGCAGCTTTCAGGGCCTCGTCGAGATTTTCACGCGCGCCGAGCTCGTCCGAGGACAAGCTCTTCAGCCGCGCGACGGCCAAGAGACGCAAAGATCGGTGCGCCGACGTGTCCCCGAGTGCTTTCTCGGCGTGACCGAGTAGGCCGCGCAGCAAGCTCAAGTCCGGACGCGGCGACCGCGCGGCGGCCAACACCGCTTCGAGCCGTGCCTCCGCCGCATCGACCCCGCGCCCAAGAGCCTCGAAGGCCTCGGCGCACGTCTCGTATTTTTGCACCGCTGACTCGACGTTGCCTTGGCGGAGCTCGAGGTCCGCCTCGAGCCCCGTCAGCTGTGCGCACATCACCGCGCTCAGGTCGGAGCGCTGCTCCTGCAACGTCTCGATGCTGCTGCGCGCGCGCGCCAAGCGACCGAGGTACAAATCGGTGTTCGCGAGGTTGAGCAGTGCCTGCAGCGCGCTCAACCTGCGACCCGAGCGGCGCCCCATGTCGACCGCCGCTTCGAAGTGCTCGATGGCGCCCGCGATGTCACCGCGAATCTTCAAAAGGCCCGCCAAATTCAGCTGAACCGTGGCCAACGTTCCGGCGTCACTGGCGCGCTCGGCGGCAGCGATCGCCTTGCGGTACGCCTCACCCGCTTCGTCATTGCGGTCCCCGCGCTGCAACACCAGGCCGAGCGACGCCAACGCGAGCGCTTCCAAACGCGGCGCGCCCTTCGACAGTGCCTGCTCCAAGGAGCTGCCGATCGCCGAACGCGCTTCGTCGTGCTTGCCGAGCATCGACAACGCGAGCCCGCGATACGCCAAGGCTTCGGTAGAAAATGGCGAGTGCTCGGCCAGCAACGGCTCGAGCAACGTGAGGGCGCGCTGATATTCCCCGACGCCGACCTCGGCGCGCGCCAGATAGAGAGCAATCGCGTCGCGCTCTGCGGCGTCGCCAGCGCGACCCGCTACCTCGGAAAGTACGCTGCGCGAGCCCGCCGCATCACCCAGGCCGAGCAGCAGACGCGCGCGGGCAATCGCCAGCGCGACCCGCGTGTCATTCGGCAGTGAGTCGAGCGCCGCCTTCGCGTCGTTGAAACGACCACGATCCAGCAAATATTGCGCGCGCTCGAGTGGATCGCTCGGCAATACGGACTGCACGTCGACCGAGCCCAACACTCGCTCGAAATCATCGCCAGACGCGACCGCGTCACTGGCGATGATACGCACCAGCCGCTGCAGCTCACCCGGGCGGCCACCGGAAACCTCGAACACGCGCTTCAACAAGTTCTGGGTTAGGGACGGCACAGCGCGCCTCAGCAGATCGATCGCCGCGCGCTCGTCGAGCGGCGGAACCGTGAACTCCAGCCCCGCGCCCTCGATCGCACCGCCGCCGACAGTGACCAAACGTGCGCCTTCTGCGCGGGCGCGACCGAGAGCGGCAAGGCTCTCCGCGCCGAGCGCGTCTGCGTCGTCGACCAATACCCAAACACCGTGCAACGAGCCGTGTGCCGACAGCTCGGCATTCAAGCTCGCGCGCTGTGTCACATCCTCGACCCAAGCGAGCGGGCTGCCGAGAACACCCAAGGACCAAGCCACTCGGCGCAGCAACGCGGTCCTCCCGGAGCCAGGAGCGCCGACGATCTGCAGCAGCGAGCCCGGCTCGAGCGCGCGAACGCGCTCGAGCAGCTGAGCCGACGTGGTGTCGATCCCAACGACCGGCCAAAGTCCCACGAGCTCTGCGCCCACGACAGACAGAGCAGCCAGGCCAGCGGCTCGCCGTAGCGCGTTTGCGAATTCGTCAACCGACGGAAACCGATCCGCGGGTTGAGCCAAGGTGGCGCGCTTGGCCACCGTCATCAGCTCCTTCAGCAAATCGTCGCGTAGGGTCGAGCGGCGGCTCTCGCTGACGATCTCCGCCAAAGTCACGCCCAGCGCGTAGACTTCGGCACGAACCGTGAGCGGAGCACCCTCGAAGAGCTCCGGCGCCGCATAGCGCGGCGTCAAGCCCTCGGCTTCGGTACCACCCTCGCGCCACGGCGCGGCCAAGCCGAGGTCGACGAACGTGGCGCGCCCGCCCAACTCCACGATGATGTTCGCAGGCTTCACGTCTCCGTGAAAGAGACCCGCGCGATGCAGCACGGTGAGCTGATCGGCTGCGCGAGACAACGCAGAGAGCGCGCGCATGGTTTCGCCCTCCGCCATGATCTCTTCCAAGCTTTGGCCTTCGACCAATTCACGGACCAAGAACGCGCGCGCGCTGCGGGGCAAACGCCCGAAGCGCACCACACGGGGCACGCCGAGCCCCTCCAAGCCGGAGAGCGCGACGGCTTCGCGCACGAGCGCGGACATCTCGCGTTCGCTGGCCTCTTCGGCCAACACCTTGAGCGCGTACTTGCGCCCCGAGTGCCGATCGCGAACCGCCCAAACCTCCCCCCCGCCTCCTTTGCCGAGTTGGGCGAGCGGCTCGTACCTAGCTGGTAGCTCGAGCTCGACCACCTGCACCCAGCCTCAGAGCCCGTAGTCTGCGCCGAGCCCGAGGAAGAAGCCGCTCGTACCGAAGCCCGCGTCGAGGCGCGCGATGAAGTTCCTATGTGGCTTCCAACGCAGACCGGTTTGCAGCACGAGCCACGGAAACACGATCGGCTTCGAGCCACCGTTCGCCCAACTGGGCTCGAGGTAGTTGTAGTGTTTGCCGGCCGCGCAATTGCCGTCCCCGGTAGCCATATTGGGACCGCTACAAGCGACATAGCCCTCGCCGGTGCTCGGGTTTGCGCCGCCGGGGTTGTACGCCTGAGTCCGCACCAAATCTCCCCACACGATGCCGAGGCCAGCACCAAGCCCGTAGTTCACCGCGAACTCCGGAGCGAGATCATGGCTCCAGAGGAAGTCCGAGGTCAGATACAAAACTTTGATGTGGCTCGTCACGAGCTCCCAGGCGTCCGCGCTGTCCGACTTAGCCTTGAAGGGCGTGGGATCCATGGCGTACGACGCGTACCAGGCCGAGAAATCGTACTCGAACGCGTCTTTACGGATCGTGAACTCCGGACCAAAGCCGTTGGCGACTACGGTGCGGCCACCGGCGCCAAACAAGTCCATCATGAACTTCGGCACGATCACCGCGCGATAGCGGAGACCGACAGCGCGATAGGTCTTGCCCGGCTCTTCCACCGGCGAGCCGCCAGCTTCAGCGTCGGCGACCATCGTGCCGTCCTTCGGGGTTGCTTTAGCCGCTGCCGGATCGTCCGCGCTGTTCGCCTCACCCTCGGGTGGAGCGTCCGGCTTGGCCGCCTCGGGCTTGTCGGCTAAGTCCTCGGGTTTGGTGGTGCCAGGATCCGCGGCGTGTGCAGTGGATTCGAACATCACCGCGGAGCTCGCGAGCGCCGCTAAAATAAGCACTGGGATGAAGCGGGTGGTCATCTGATCTCTCCTTGCCACTCGGATTAGGCGGGCACGCACAGGTCACCATGAGCACTCGACCAGGTCGTCCCCGAAGCGCGGCGATAGTGCCATGGCACAGTGCCAACTGGCAAAGCCTCCGTTCGGTTCGACGAGTGATTCAGGCCCGCCAAGCGGCATGCGCGCCTCGATATCATTGGCACAGACGTGTCATGGAGATCGCTTCGGGTCGAATCACGTTCCCAGGGTAGGCCTAGGTGCGCGGGGACATACTTTTGGCGCGCTATGGCGTTCTAGCCCCGCGCTAGCTTTGCGTCAGCGGCGCCCGTATCCTTAAGCAATGGGTCGACGCGCCGTACTCGCCGCAAGTGTCGCGCTGAGCAGCGTGCTCGGTGGCTGCGGAGCGAGTCACTTCGTTCAACGTGGCGCCGACCTGTATGGCGCGGGCCGTTACGTCGAAGCCGATGAAGTCTTCGAGCGCAGCGAACCGCGAGTGGCTCGCGCGGCTGTCGGAGAGCGCGCGGCGTACTCGGCATATCGCGGCGCAACCTTCATCGCGCTCGGCGATTTGAGACACGCGCAGTATTGGCTGAACATGGCCAGCGCTCTCGAGCACTCGCACCCGGGCGCGCTACGCAAGGAAGAGCTCGCGTTTCTCGACGGCGCCTGGCGCGCACTCGCGAACCGCTTGGCCACTACGCCTCCGGCACCCGCTACGACGGCAATCGCGTCTTCGAGCCAAGTGCCGTTGCCGAGCGCGGAGAGCGTACCGCCGAGCGCTCCAGTAGTGCCCAAAGAGCCTGCGCCGCTTCCGTAGCGAGCGCCCGCTTTCTCGGTCGGGCGCTCAGTATTTACCGAGCTTCACGGCTCAATCCGCGGTTGCGTCTCCTGCTTTCGAGACGTTGAAGCTGAACTCGTGCTTCGGACCCGCCACGGTGACTTTGATCGTGCTCGGGTCGACGCGCGAGAAGGTCATGGTGACGGTCTTGTCGTACGGCGTGGCAAGCGAATAGGTGCCGGCCTGCGGCACCGGATCGGTCCACTGCATCTGCACACCGTCGATGGCCAGATCCCAAGTGCCGCGCTGCCCCGTCCAACTGCGCGTACCGTCGACCTGAAAGCCCACGGCGATGCCAGCGGCCAGCGGCTGCTCGGTGCGATCTCCCGTGCCCTGACCGGTGCGTCCCGAGGCGAGGTGCGTCCAAGTCAAATCGTGAGTGATGTGCCGAGTTTGGTCGGCAAAGCTCCACGTGACGTGCGCGGTGCCATTCAGCGTGACGATGCCGTTCGACAAATTGGTCCAACTGTGGTCGACGACCACGTCGTCCATGTCGTCTTTGCTGATGGTGATCGCGCTCGTGCCGGAGAAGGTGTGGCCGCGGTACACACAATTGCCAGGGTTCGCACCGTAAACCACGGTCAGCGTGGCGCCGGACAGCGTGACCGCCGCACACGGCAGCTGTGTGGTCACGAACGTCTTGAGGTCGCTCGCGGCTTGCTCGGCGGTTTCACCGATCGTGAAGTTCGTCGCGATGTCGACACTAGCCGACGTGAGCCCTTCCGCTTGCGAGGATGCCGATGCTTCCGCGAGCGACTCCTGCGCTTGGCTGGCGGTCAGCTCGTCGTCTTTGGGACAAGCACTCAACGCAAACGGGATGGCAAGCAGGGCGAGGAAGCTAGGCGCACGTTTCATCATCAACAGAACCTCCATTCGAAGTTACTGCAGCGGCTGTGCCAGCCAGGCGCACCCCAAAAACCAGGGGTTTTTAGCAATGTACGACAGCCGCCCACGAACCCGAGTTCGCGATCCGTGAACGGCCGTTGACGCGACCCGCTTTAGCTCTTGGCGTCGCCGCGAGCAAAGATCGAAGCCACGTAGTTCAGCACGTCGGTCGCGCTGACCTCGTTGTAGCCGAAGTAGCGCATCAGGCGACTCTTGATGATGTCGATCTTCTCTTGGGTCTCCTTGTCGACCACGGCGCTGACTAGCGTCTTCAGCTTGATGCTGTCCTTTTGATCTTCGAACAGCTTCAGCTCGAGTGCGCGACGCAGGCGGTCATTGGTCTGCCAATCGAATTTCTTGCCCTCAACCGCTTTGGCGCCGATGAAGTTCATGATCTCGCGCCGGAAGTCGTCCTTGCGGTTCTCCGGAATGTCGATCTTCTCTTCGATCGAGCGCATCAAGCGCTCGTCCGGCTCTTCATCTTGGCCGGTGTAGCGGTTCTTGACCTTCTCTTTGAGGGCGTACGCTTTGATGTTGTCGATGTAATTCGCGGCAAGCTTGCTGATCGCGTCTTCATCCGCGCTGATGGCGCGCTGCACTTCGTTCTTCACGATCTCTTCGTACTCGCGTTTCACGACGCCGATCAGATCGCGGTAGCGCTTACGGCCGTCTTCGTTCGTGATGAGCGAGTGGTGGGTGAGGCCTTTTTCCAACTCGTTCAGAACCATGAACGGGTTGATGGTGCCTTCGCCCACGTCACTCACGAGCGCGTTGGAGATCTTGTCCTGCACGTAGCGCGGGCTGATGCCTTCCATGCCCTCGCGCTTGGATTCTTTGCGCAGCTCCTTGACGGTATCCTGCGTGTAGCCCGGGAGCACTTTGCCGTCGTACAGCTTCATCTTCTGGAGCGTCGCCAGGTTGTGCTTCTTGGGCTCCTCGAGCCGCGAGAGCACCGCCCACATCGAGGCGACCTCGAGCGTGTGCGGCGCGATGTGTCGGCCGCGCACCTTCTCGTTGTTGAAGTCTTTCTCGTAAATACGGATCTCATCCGTCAGGCGTGTGATGTACGGCACGTCGATCTTGATCGTGCGGTCTCGTAGGGCTTCCATGAACTCGTTGTTCAGGAGGCGCTTGTACTCGGCCTCGTTGGTGTGACCGATGATCACCTCATCGATGTCGGTTTGCGCGAACTTCTTCGGCTTGATGCGGTGCTCTTGCGAAGCGCCGAGCAAGTCGTACAAGAACGCGACGTCGAGCTTCAACACTTCCACGAATTCGACGATGCCGCGGTTGGCGATGTTGAACTCGCCGTCGAAGCTGAACGCGCGCGGGTCGGAATCCGAGCCATATTCCGCGATTTTTCGATAATTGATGTCGCCCGAGAGCTCGGTCGAATCCTGATTCTTCTCGTCCTTGGGTTGGAACGTGCCAATCCCGACGCGGTCCTTCTCGCTCAGGGTGAGGCGCTTCACGCGGATGTGATGGGCGACGACTTTGCCCCAGTCACCGTCGTAACGCTTGATCAGACCTTGGAAGATGAAGCGGCTCGCCGGGTCGAGATCGCCCTCGACCTTGACGCGGAACTTCTCGTTCGAGAGCCCGAGCTTCTTGATTGACTGCTCGCGCCACTCTTGCGGGATCAAGCGCAGTGGCTCCTCATGCATCGGCGAGTCGAAGACATCTGCTTGACCGCTGGCCAAGCCCGTCTCCGCGAGGTTCACCCACTGGAAGGTGAAGAGCGCGCCCTCGTGCGTGGTCGAATAGCGTTCCAGGCCCTTTTTCAGGAGCCGCGCGATGGTCGACTTGCTCGAACCGACCGGTCCGTGAAGGAGAATCACGCGACGCTCCGGCCCGTACCCCTCCGAGGCCGCTTTGAGCACGTTCATCAAGCGCATCAGCGGGATGTCGAGGCCGAAGACCGCGTCCTTGCCGTCGTCGATCTCGTCGCGGAAGAAGTTGTAACGGATGAGCTTCTTCTTGTTGTCGATGTACTCTTCCGTGCCGTAGGAAATCACCATGTCGTAAACGCGTTGGAACGCGTTGCGCGTGACCTGCGGACGCTCACGGATGATCGACAGGTATTCCTCGAAGCTGCCCTCCCAGGCCAGATCGCGATAGCGATCGTAGTCCTGCATCGCCGCAATCTGGGCGACCATGCTGGACGCTGCTGCCGGACCACCGTTCACGGATTGTTTTTCTTCCATCGATGACTCAACTCTTGATTAAACCACATAAAACAGCGCGCGTCATGGGCGCGCCCCAGCGTCAGGGTTTCTGGAAGGTGGACAGGCCCGCGAGGACCGCGGCCCACGCGGGTTTGTCCGCGCCGCTAGTGTCCTTCAAACCGAGCGAACAGCGCGCCGCGATGAGAAACGGGTCGCCGGCCGCGCCGAAGGTCACCGCCTCCCGTTCGCACTCGGCTTCGTCCGGATCTGCCGATGCGTACAGGTTGACGAATGGAAATCGGTCACGGCGCGCCGAGAGCAGACTAAACACGGCTTGAAAAAATTGCTGTTGGGCGTCGAGCGAGCTACCGACCAAGGTCGCGCTCGGGTAACCGAGCTCTTGCACGACGAGCGGCAAGCCCGGGACAGCCTGCACGACGGCATCGGCGACAGCCTGGAGCTGAGCCGTTGCGTTCGAGACCGATAGCGCCTGAAACGACGCATCGAGCGGGAAGTTGGTCACGACCGCCGCGTCACTCTGACGGAGCAGTGTTTGCGTCTCGGGCAACACTGCGCCGACCAAGCCAGGCGCCGAGAAGGTGACGCCGATTTGCGTCGCGGGCGGCCGTTTTGGGTGAGCTTCCGCGTAGCTCAAGGCTTGCTCGATTAGTGCCGTACACGCTGACCGGTCGCTCGCGTTGGCCTGGCTGAGGAAGCGATCGACGTCAGTGCCGAAGCTCAAATAAGCTAGCTCCGTTCCAAACGTGTCGAAGCTGCGATCGATCAACGCTTGCAGCGTCGAGCGCAAGACGGCCGCGCTCCACGACGCTTGCAGGGCGCTCGGCCGCCCGTCTTGCGCATGATCGACGAGCGCGATGGTGAACAGCACCGAACCACCGCGCGCGCGATACAGCGCCGCGGTCTGCCCGAGATTTGCGAACGCCGAGTCGTTCGGTGCCAGGCTTTCGTCGAGCAAATCAGCCAAGGGCACGACCAACGCACGCGCTCGCGCGCCCGCCGCCAGCACGCTCAATTCCGCGAGAGTTTGGTCACTCGTCGCGGCAGCGTCTGGCTCCGCGTCCATGTCGGCGCCCGCGCCCGGTACGATCGGCGTGACGCCCAGCTCAACCGGAGCCAGGCCTGCATCCGTCGGCTCCGCGTCAGGCGCTGCATCGGGGGCACCCGCCGCTGCCTCGGCGGTCGCCACATCCTCGGCTTGAATCACGTCGAACGCGCCCGCCTCGTGAAGTTGCAGCGGTTCCCGCTGGTGCGCCTCTGGGGAGCCGCACGCAGCGGGCAGGGCGATGCCCGTCAGCACGCCCAGAACGAGCCCCAACCCCCGAGTGCGCAGCATCTCGCGTCGCCGACGCGCCATGTTTCCCGGCTCGAAAGGTACCAGGAAAATCCCGCTTTAGTAGAACTATGGGCAGCAATCGTGACGACAAGGCAGCCAATGTGACGTTTTAGTGCAAGTCCCGAGCTAGCCTCGAGAACGCGCTAGGATGGTCGCCCCCAAAGCGATCATGACCGCCGCTTCAGACCTGCTCCGTCCGTCGTTGAGTGTGCCCCCCTCGACCCCCGTCGCGATCTTGCCGCCCCGCCTCGATGACCCCGGCTTGTTCATCAATCGCGAGCTCTCCTGGCTCGAATTCAACGCGCGTGTTTTGAACGAGGCCAACGACGAGAAGGTCCCACTTTACGAGCGGCTCAAATTCCTGGCCATCTTCGCTCAAAATCTGGACGAATTTTTCATGGTCCGGGTTGCGGGTCTGCAAGCGCAGATCTCCGGTGAGGTCGAAGAGCTACCGCCTGATGGTCTGACGCCCGACCAGCAGCTGGCGTCGATCAGTCAGCGCGTGCACGAGCTGACCTACGAGCAATACCGAATCTGGAATCAGGGGCTGAGGAAAGAGCTGCGCACGGCGGGCGTGGCACTGGTCAGCCCCGACGAGCTGTCCCCCAAGGAACAAGCGGCGCTCGATCTGCATTTTCAGCGCGACATATTTCCAGTGCTCACGCCGATCGCGATCGATCCGGTGCACCCGTTCCCGCACGTGCGCAACAAGAGCATCAACGTCGGGGTGATCTTCGAGAAGCGCGCACACACGACCGAGCCCGCG
>DATHOI010000668.1:0-2001 GCA_035485095.1 Polyangiaceae bacterium
CTCGGTCGAAAGCATCGACCCCAACCGCTCGCAAGCTTGGATCACCGTGAATGACACTATTGACGGTGGCCAGATCACTGACACCTCCTACTTCACCATCGGTACGCCCGTCGCCGTGCTGGACAACACGCCGGCACCCGACGCCTGCGGCCGCGTCGTGTTCACGGACCTGCATGTGAGCAAGAGCGGCGGCGGCTGTGACGCCTCAGCCGACTGCGGTGAATCGGATGACATTTCCGATCAGGACATCCCCTTTCCGACTGGCTGCACCACGACCGATCTCTTGCCCCAAGAGAAGGCGCTCGAGTTCATGATCTTCGATCTCTCTTCCTGCGTGCAGCAAGAGAGCGCGACTCCCGTTCCGCCGACCGTCATCAAATAAAGCTGACGTTTCCTATGTCTCATTCCTGAATCCCTGCTGGGAAGCTGCCTCTCGTGCGCGTGAGCACAGCGGCCCAACGTGAACCGCACCCGCCTGATCCGCTGAGGTTTCCGATGTCCAAGATCAACGAATTTTTGCTGCAGAACGAGCTGAGGATCGCGCAAAATCCCTGCGTTTCCCCAGATTTTTGTCTGGATTGGCCGAGCCTGCGCGAGACGTTGCGCCGAGGCGGCGCGGTCCAGCGCCACGCGCTGAGCGAGGTCGAGACCGCGCACGGCAGCTTCACGCTGGTCGAAGACTCTCTGGGCGATCACGCCTGGCTGCTGCGCGGAAACGGCGCCGGCGCGGCGAGCGCGTTGGCCGAGGGCGTCACGTTGCCGAGCGGTGAGCTCGCGTTCCCAGCAACCTGGCAGAACCTGCTGCGTTTGAAAAACCTGGTGCAAGAGCACAATCCGCAGTCGACCGTCTTCCCGAGCGCGACGGGCTCGCTTTCGCACAGCAGCCTGGGCGTGGGCGCGCGCTTCACGACGCTGCATTGGCCTGCGGTCGAGTGGGCCATGGCCGAGCTCAATTTGAGCATGACCGCGAACCAAAACAGCATCCCACGTGAGCTCGTGTACGACGTGAACGTGATGCTGGCTGGCCGGCTCGAGGGCGTGCCCTTCCCGTTCATCGGCAGTGACGTGCCCGAGGGGCACCAAGGCCAAAGCGTGGAAGGCATGAGCCACGGCTCGGTGCTCTCGAAGCTAAAAACCGGCTTTCACCGCAGGAATTTGGCCTGGGGCTTCAACGCCGACCATCAGCCGATCGGCGGTAAATTCGACGCGCGCGAGGCGGAGCTCGTGAAGGGTTGCGTGCTCGCGAGCTACATCACGTTCGATCTGTCGCCCGAGCTGGCGGCCACCAAGAAGCAAAGCGACCCCGCCGCGTGGTGCAACGCGAACGTGCCGGCCGACGTCATCACTCGGGTGCAAGCGCGGCTCAGCGCGCTCGGTTTGTCGAGCCACGGTCACGAGTTTTCCGAGCTGCTCGCCACGGTGTGGCCGGCGATCGTGAAATTGCAGCGGCGCGATCGCTTGTATGCGCAGGCGCGCCGTGAGGCATTCACGACGCCCATCGGGCAGAGTTACTTTCTAGAGCTGTCGATTGACGAGCTGCCTGGACTGACCACGCCCGAAACGCTCGCCACCATGCTCGCGTTGCTCGAGGCGCTCGACATTCGCATTCACTACGTGGCGCCGGCCTTCGGCTTTCAAAAGAATTTCCCGTTCGATGACAACGCGGAGCTCGAGAAGCGCATCAGCCGCGCGTGGCGCGTGTGCCAGGCCTTCGGCGTGTCGATCGGTTTTCACTCCGGATCGGGCAAATCAGCCGAGAATTATCGATTGTGCGGAAAAATCACGGGCAGCAAACTCGAGATTAAGACGAGCGGCCGTTACACGTACGAGATGGGCCGCGCGCTCGCCAGCTCGTCGAACCCGGCCGACCACGCGCTATTCAAAGATTGGTACGCTTTCACGCGTGAGCTCGCGACGACCAGCGCGTTCAGCGCGGACGAACAAGAGCGCCGCATGGCTCGGCACTTCATCACCCACGCGCTCGAGCTCGAGAAGCGACCG
>DATHOI010000669.1:0-3479 GCA_035485095.1 Polyangiaceae bacterium
CATCTTCGTCTCCATGCTGTTCGGTGAGTGCGGTGAAGCCCTCTAAATCGACGAAGCAAATCGTGGCCTGAATGCCACTGGAAACGGTCGCTGACAACTTGCCACGCATATCCGTAGTTTGGTGATGATAGCGCGTTTCACCGTCCCGAGGCATCAGCGCTCACTCTGCGCAGCCGCGAGGCTCGTTCGGGCGATGAAGACCGGCTCCGGAGGTTCGCCAGTATCTCGCCTCTTTGCCCTCATGCGGCTGCGTCGCCTAGCTCCCTAGCGCGGCTTGGGCAGCCTTCCGTACGTCGTCACGCCGGCGATGGGCTCGCTCAGGATCTCTTGCTTGAGGGCGTCGAGCGCGTCGAGGCAAACGATCATCGCCTTGCGCTTTTGGTTCAGCGATAGGGCGAGGGAGCGGACGTTGGTGTTCTCGCGCGAGAGCGGCAAGATGCGGGCTTTGAGCTCACTGTAGTGGACGAAGCTCGCCGTCGCGGCGTTGAGATCCGGATCGCTCGCGAGCCTGCTCAGACCGGCGAGACCGGCGAGATCTTTGCGTATCTGCTGTTCCTCTTGGGTCATCGTGGCCTCCATCTGATCCATCTTGGCGTCGCTTTCTTCGGCGATGTGCGGCGCCAGCAGAGCTTGGATGCGCAGCACGCCGAGGCGCGCGCCGTAGGCCAGGGGTAAGACTTGCTTGGCGTCCGCGGAGTCGGCGTACTTCGTCACCACGCGCGCGAGAGCGGCGTCCGTTTGCGCCTGCGTATCCGCGGCCGGACCAAATAAAAGGCTATAAGCCTTGAGGTTGGTGTTCTTCACGGCAAGAGCCAAGACCTCTTTGTCGATGCGCTGAAGGTCGTCGAAGACCTTGGAGAACTGGCTCAGTAGGTCCTGTTCGCGTGGACTGCCGCCGCTCGCGAGTAGCGCGCCGAGGTCGTGCTGCTCTTGCACGACTCGTGCGGTGGCGGCATTCGCTTGGGCGGCATAGCTTCGGGAGTCGTCGTCGGTAATTGCGAGGACGGCGCTCTTTTCGGCCTCCGATGCGGAGGCCAGATCGAGTTGCATGCGCCCCACGAGATCCACCCGATTGGCCTTGGAGGCGAGTGCGTTGGTCGTGCTGCTCATGCCTCCACGGAAGTACCAACCCACGACCAGCAGCAGGGCCATGAAGACCAGCCCGGCGATCAGCCAGGGCACATATTCGTTGCCGGGTTTGCTCTTCAATGTTGCCTCTTGAAGCAGCGCGGCTGGGTTGGCGGGCGCGCGCGCCAGTGTTGCCTCGCGACGCGAACGATATCCGATTTGTGATAGCGCACCCGGTCGCGGCGGCGTTTTTATGTCTTCCTTACACCTCGGGTTCCCCGTGTAGCGATGACACAGCCCGCCGATGCAGCAACGAGTGAGGCGTTCTCGATGCTGGCTTCGAGCTGCCTGGCGAGCTCAGCTTGTTTGCTGACTAGCGCTCATCTCGGCACACTGGGTGGTACCGGGGTCGCGGAGATGTCTTCCACGCACGACGACAGATCGAACAACAAGAATTCCATCGCCTTCTCCTGCGGTGTGAGCGCCGCGCTGACGCAACCCGACGGGAAGGGAGATTTGGTGTCGTGCGAAACCGTCGCCACGTGAATACCGGTGTGCACGAAGCGACCGCACTGCGCTTCAGGAGTGGCGGTGACCGGCGTGTTGAAGGAAAAGTAGGGCACTGCCGTCGCACCGGGCTGCGCGTTTGCGTCGTAGATCCAGCGCTCGGCGCTGGGCATGATTTCGATCGCCGGGTTCTTCACGTCAACCAAAGGGATCGTGCCTCGAGTCGTCGACGCTTTGACGTTCACCAGCCAGTCGGCAAAATCTTTGCCCTTGGGATAGGTGGTGTCGATCTGGTAGTCGCGGTCACCGCCGGTATCGAGATCGGTGTTGGCCTCAGTCGACCATTCGGCGACGCCGATCATCATCTCGCCGATGGCGGAGGTCCACGGTGCGGGCGCGTTGATCGGCGTCGCTGTGTATTTGCGGGCTTTTTCTTGGTTCGGGCCTTCGTTCATGCCGCGCAGCCAACTGTAGTGATAGTGCTCCACGAACGCGCGACCGCCCGCATCCAGGTAGTCGAGCAGGGCCTGCTTGCTGGCCGTCGTCACGTTGCGGCCGAGCGATTCACTGCCTTCGCAGGACATCAGCACCATGTCGTACGCTTCGAGCTGTTGCAGCGTCGACCAGAGCGCCGTTTGCGCGACCGGGAAACTCGCCCCAGAAGCGTAGCCAGCTTGGCCGTTGTCGTAGAAGATGTTGATGCGACCGGTGCCGTCGGGGTTGGTGAACTCGGTGTCCGACACGCCGATGCGGCGCAAGAGACACTCGAGCGTATCGGCGTCACCCGTGGCAATCGCAATCTTTGGAAGATGGCCCTCGGTCTGGTCTTTGGGTAAGCGGAACAGAGTTGGGTCATCGAATTGATTGGCCTGGCAGGCCTTCACTTCGGGCAACGTGATTTGGCGCCGCCATTTGCCAATCTGAATCACGAGCGGGATATTCGTGCCGGATGGCACGTTCGTCATCGTGAACGCACCAGTTGGACCGGTCAGCGCAGACGCTACCGGGTCACCAGAGACTGGCGTCGCGCAATTGTCGCACGTGGGGCCCGTGTTGATGTCGCCGAGCGTGGCATTGGGCACGTACACGGCTACGTCGTAGAGCGGCACGCTGCCCGCAGGATCGTAAATCGTTGCGCTGAGCGTGGTCTGTTCGGGGTGGCCCGAGCAATCGGCGATTTGACACAGATAGCCAGTGCACGCCCCGTTGCCGGGCGCGGCAGCGCCGCCGTCGAGATTGAGGTTTACTCCCGTACCCGCGCTGCTGCTGCCGACCGGATTGCTGCCGCTGTTGCCGCCGCTGCCGCGCGCACCGGCGCCCGACCCGGGCTTCGAGGACGCCGAGCAAGACACGCACGCACACGCCACGCTACCAAGCGCGAATGATCGAAGAATCAATGTCGATAGCGACACGCCGCACCTCCAGTGTTCGCACACGAGCCACGCGCTAGCGCTGCGGATTTAGTTCTCGCCCGAAATAGGACGCCCTCTAATGCCGATAGCTGACAAGATCGATCACGCCGCGCCCCTTTGGTCTCACCCTTTTGACGAGGCGCGCCATGTCGTGCGCTCACGAAGGCGGTGCGAGAACGACGGTCTTCCCGCGCGCCTCGCCGGATTCCATCAAGCGATGGGCCGAGACGATCTCTCCGAACTCGAAGACACGTGCGGGTCGAGTGGCGTACACACCGCGCTCGGCGCGCGCTACGAACTCGACGAACGGGATCTGCGAAAGCGAGGTCCGAGTTGCCGAAGACGAACGCACCGGCAAGCTAAACCTGGGCCGCCAGCAGCTTCCGGCCTTTTCACGCCGCTTGGCGAACCACGTTTCGCACACTTGGAGCCTTTCGCCGCCGACACGGGGGTTAAGCCCTCGACGGCGCGGCCGTTTTGCCGTTTGGCATG
>DATHOI010000670.1:0-6876 GCA_035485095.1 Polyangiaceae bacterium
CAGGCCACTGCCCGGGTGCATGTCGAAGTCGTCAATCATACCGTTGCTGCCGGTCGCGACGGCCGTCATGGCACAGGAGCCGCTGGCAGGAGCCGAACCGGCAGAGCCCGTCGCTGGCGCGCCCGCGCCGCCAGTCGGCGCGCCGCCAAAGCCGTTCGAGGCGCCACCAAAGCCGGTGTTCGACGCGCCGCCGAAGCCGTTATTGGTGCCGCTGCCCGCGATGCTGGTCGAACCGGAAAAGCCGTTGTTGGAGGGCGCGCCGCCAAAGCCAGTGGCGCCCGCGCCGCTCGAGCCCGTGTCGCCCGTGTCACTCCGAGGCGGAGCGGACTCCGACTGAGCACTGCAACCAGCAAGTGCAGACAGAGATAAGACGAGCGCGGAAAAGACGGTGAGTGATCGCATATCGGGCCTCCGGAATGCGCGCCCGCAGAGCGCCCGGATGGCGCCGCGTTCGCACTTTTGGTGTAGCGCCGAGTACGCGGTGTAGGTTGGTCACTTCTTCTCGTTCTGATGGCGAGTGTCAGTGTGCTCGCCGGCTGAGCGATCGCGCTGAGTGCCTTGTCGGCAGGCGAGTAGGCGATCTTTTGGGCGCTCTAACTGAGTCGGCAACCTGCCGGACACTAACCAGTCGCTCGCCCCCCTTGCTGCCGCAATAGGAGAATATTTCATGACTGCTCGACGGCTCGCCTCGCAGGTTGTCCCGCTTCTTGCGACCTTTCTCGGACTGAGCCTGTTCAGTGCGTGCTCCAGCGATCAGGCCTCTTCGCCGAACTTCAACTCGTTAGCCGGCGGAAGCGCGCAGAGCGGCAGCGGCAACGCGACCGCAGGCAGCAGCAGCGTCGCCGGCTCGACCAGTATTGCCGGCTCGTCCGCCGCGTCCGGTGGGGCGACGGGCAGCGCGGGCAGCATGAGCAGCGCGGGGAGCACGAGCGTCGCCGGCAGCGTGGGCTCGGCGGGCAGCACCAGCACCGCCCACTACGACACGCCGCGCGGGCAAAGCGCAGCCTGCGGTATGGCGGCACCGGCGGCCGACAACTCGAACACCTTCGTCGAGCATGACATCGACGTGACGGGCGTGGACCCAGCGTTCATCGCCGCAAATCCGCCGCAGTCGCCCGCGCCTTGGACCTGGACGCACCGCAACTACTTCGTGCGCTTGCCCGCGAACTACGACCCGACCAAAGCGTATCCGATCAGCATGGGCGGCGGAGGTTGCGGCAGCGGTGACGGCAAGAGCGGCAACGGCGGCGGACTCACCGCGTACTCCAAAGGCGAGACCTCCGTCATTCAAGTCGGCTTGAGCTACGTGTGGACGGGTGGCGCGTGCTTCGAGGACGACTACGTCAACACCCCTGATATCCCGTATTTCGACGCGGTTTTGGCTGATCTCGAGGCGCACTTCTGCGTCGATAAGAGCAAAATTTACGTCGACGGCTACAGCAGCGGCGCGTGGGAAACCTACATGCTCGGTTGCGCGCGCGCGGGCGTGGTCCGCGCGATTGGCACGGCCGCGGGTGGTTTGCGCATCACGCGCCCGCCGTGCACGACGGTACCCATCGCAGCCATGATGCTGAACGGCTTGCAGGACGAAGAGAATCCGATCGGGCCGTTGACGACGCCAATGAACGACAGCTACGGCTCGGCGCCAGCGCGCGACGACATCCTGATGCGCAACGGCTGCATCGGGACGGACAACCAGCCGTGGGATCCGGACTACCCGGGTTGCGTGAAGTACACGGGCTGCCCGGAGGAGTTCCCGGTGGTCTGGTGCGCATACACCGACGGTCACGGCGACGGCAATCCCGCGGGCGCGAAATTCAGCTACTCGGGCCAAGGCTTCGCCAAGTTCTGGGCCTCGCTGCCTCCGGTGCCCTGAGCGCGAACCGAGCCGGCTGCTCATCGCAAAAGCGCGGGATTGCAGCCGAAAGCAAGGCGTGGCTCGAGTGAGTTATACTGCTCGGCTCGCGGATCATGAACGCCCAGAAAACCCGCTTCGTCGATCGCAGTGACGAGGTCATCGGCGAGCGGTACCGCCTGCTCAACCTGCTGGATCGCGGCGGACAAGGCGCGGTGTATCGCGCCCAAGATCTGCGTGACGGGGATGAGGTTGCGGTCAAAGTCCTGAGCGCTCCAGACGTGGACGGCGCAGAGTGGCGTGAGCGGATGTTTCGCGAAGCGCATGCGCTCACCGTGCTCTCGGGCACAGCCGCCGTGCGCGTCTACCACCAGGTCTGGACCGCCGACGGCGCGCTGTGCCTGATCATGGAGCTGCTGCGCGGCTCTGATTTCGAGGACTATCTCAAGGAGCGTGAAGCGAGGGGAGCCAGACCCGGCGTGCTCGACCTTTCACCGCTGATGGAACCAGTGGTCGAGACATTGGAGGCGGCGCACGAGGTCGGCATCCTTCATCGCGACATCAAGCCGGGTAACATTTACGTGCAGCACGATGGCAGCGTGCGCCTGCTCGACTTCGGGCTCGCGAAGTTCGTGCGCATGCGGAGCCTGACCGCGGCGGGCTTCGTTGCCGGCTCGCCGAATTACATCGCACCCGAGGGTTGGAAGGGCAAAACCCAGATCCTCGATCAACGCATCGACGTGTACGGCTTGGCGGCGGTGATCTTCCGCGCGCTCACCGGTCACCCTCCCTTCGCCGCCGACGACGTGCGAGACGTCCTGCTCCAGGCGACGCGCGGCGAACGCCCGAGCCTGCATGCGCTGCGCCCCGACCTACGCCCCGAGGTCGACGACTGGGTCAAGCAAGCGCTGGCCATCGAGCCCGCCGATCGCTTCACACGGGTGCGCGCGATGTGGCAAGCACTCAAATCGGTCGCGAGCTGACGCTTCGGGGCGGCCTCAGGGCGCCGCGGCGCTGGCGGCAGGCACAGGGGCTCGGAAGTCCGCGCTGGCAAGGGGCAAAGAGACTTCGAAGCTCGAGCCGATGCCGGGCTGACTCTGCACGCGAACCGTGCCACCGCTTTGAGTCACGATGCCTTGTACGGTGAACAGACCGAGCCCGGTGCCAATGCCTTCCGGCTTGGTCGTGAAAAATGGCTCGAACACGTGCTCCACCGTGGCAGCGTCCATGCCGGTGCCCGTGTCCGACACGGTCAGGCGCACGCGGCGCCCGGCCCCCTGCGCCTCGTTGACAGCGCATACCTCGACGGCGAAGCGGAGCACTCCGCCGTCGGGCATCGCGTCGCGCGCGTTGATCGCCAGGTTCATGATCACCTGAGAGATCTGACTCGGATCGGCCAGGATCAATACGGGATCTCGCGGCGGCTCGAACTCCATGCGAACGCCATCCGGCATCACCGGCCGCAGCAGGCGCTCGAGATCTAAAATCACGACCCGCAAGTCGAGCACCGTTGGCTGCAGGCCTTCCTTTCGGGACAGCAGCAGGAGTTGCTTGGTGAGCTCTGCACCACGATTCGCAGCACTGCGAATGCCGGCCAGCTCTTCGCGGCCGCTCGCAGGCTGGGCGCGCTCGAGCAGCGTTGCGTTCGCCAAAATGACGGTCAATAGGTTGTTGAAATCATGGGCAACGCCACCGGCGAGGCGCCCAATCGCCTCCATGCGTTGGGCTTGGAGGAGCTGCAATTCTAGCCGTTTCCGGCGCGCGCTGGCGCCGAGCAGCGCGCGATTGGAGACCACAAGCATGACCGTCAACGTGACGAGCTGCATCATCACGAACACACCGCGGGACGAATGGTCGCGCTGCGGGTGGAACAGCCCGTGACTTTCCGCTAATTGTACGCCGACCACGAGCAGCGTGAACGGGACGCCGAGCACCAGCACTCCGCGCCAACCCACGAGCAGCGCTGCCATCACCAGCACGATCACGAAATTGCTCGCCGCTGGCGTGCCCGCACCTTCACGCAGAAACGGAACCGTCACGGAGACCGTGCCAGCCACGAGCAGCAGCCAGGCCGCGGTCCGCTGTCGCCGGTGACGCAACAGGAGCAGCGCGAAGGCGCACGCCAGAAACGTGACCGCGGCGAGCGCGTAGTAAACCGGTGGCGGCGGCGCGAGCCACCAGATCAGGCCCGCGTAGAGCGGGCCTATTGCACACATCAAGGCGCCAACCGCCGCGGTGACGGCAAGCGCGCGTAGCGCGTCTTCATCACGCGGAGGCTCAGGCACCAGCCATAGGAAGAGCTCCGCCCAAAGGCTCGCGCGCGAAACTGTGCTGCCTTCCGGAACCGTCTCCGATGCGGACAAGCGATGCTCCCTACTAGGGCAGCCGACGCCTGCGTCGAACGCCCACCGCCAGCGACTCTAGCCTCGCCTCCCTCCGCTCACAAGCCCTCGAACGCGAGCGTTGTTCTCGCGACCAGCGGCGCCGTCCTGCTGCGGCGACGCGCCCCGCAAAAATCGGCCAGCAGGTAGACCTTAGGGGTTTGTGCCTCCAACCGAGCTTCACCTACCCGGACTTCGATCTGCACGATCAGGGCAACTACTTCGCGGTCAAGTGGCCGCTGCCGTTCTACCAGCGGCTACGTTTGTTCGCGTACATGGGGCTCGGCAGGTTGTTTGGCCTCTCGCGGACAATGACGTCGAATTCGCGAAAACAGCGGGGCTATTCCTGGACCGCAATGAGTCGCTTTTGGCGTCCGTGCAGGTCACCAACGTGCTCGACTACTTCATCCGCTTCAACCTGTATCCGAATGTGTTTGCAATACCACAGCTCGGCAGGTGGGCGGTGGTCGACAAAGGCGGTCACTGCGTCACGGGGGTGTCGTTCACGCAGGCGCTGGGCGTTGGTGTCGGCATTGGCACGCTCGGCAAATAGCACGAGCTGAACGCTCAAAGTTTGCCGCTGCTCGACAGCGGTCGCGAGTCCTCTTCATCGCGCAGTAGCAGGGTCGGCCGGCCCTGCACGATTTCCCACTCTTGCTCGTGTGCTGCGTCGCGGTGCGGCCCAGCATGACCCGCTTCCAGCCCACAACGCAGCTCGAAGCGCTGCCGCGCCACGTTGGTCGCGGTGCCCTCCATCTGTCGAGTGACGATCAGAACCGCGCGGTCGTCGCAAGCCATGCGCGTATCTTACGCTCAAATGGCCGTTGCTGTAACCACCTTAGACAGAAAGCAGCGGTCCACCGCGTCGACTCGAAAACCTGCCTGCGAGATCGCCTCACTGAGGTCGGTCGCGATGTAGTCAGCAAAGAAGGGCTCGTTCATGCTGCCCGCGAAGTTCTCGAGAAACACGCCCAAATCCGAGGCTTCGCACAGCTGAGCCGCGTCCTCGATCACGAGTAACCCGGATGGCTTCAACACGCGCCGCATCTCCGCCAAAACGTTGAGCCGAGCACGCGCGGGTAGCTCGTGAAAGAGAAATACGCTCGTGACTACGTCGAAGGACGCGGCGGCGAGTGGCATGTGTTCGGCGTTCTCATTGACCAGCGACAAATTCCGCACGTGCTCGAGGCGCCGGCTCGCGTGGTGCAAATAGTATGGACTCAGGTCGAGCCCCCAATACTTCTCTTCAGGGTGAGCGAGCGCGAGCTGATTGAGAGCGCTGCCGGTGCCACACGCGATGTCCAAGATGCGAGCGGGGCCGAGCGCTTTTGCTCGCGCGCGCAAATGCCGGGTAACCGGCGGCACGATCTGGCGACGCATGACGTCCGCCGTGCCCAAGAACAAGAATTCGACGCCCACGTCGTAGACTGCGGCCGAGCGTTCACTCAGGTAACCATCGGTTTGCCAGTGGAAATTACGGCGAAAGTATTCCGGGTACGCCGCCAGATCGACGTCAGGCGGCAGATCTCGAACGAGGCGCTGCCGCGAACGGCGGAGCGAACGCACCACCTCGGTCACCAATGACGGGAGTTGCCGCAGATAGTCCGCGACGGGCATATCGAAGAGCAACCGCATCGGGTACAGCCCCTGCTCGACGTTCTTGCAATCCTGGTCGAGGAGAGCTTCGAGCTCGCGCTGCAGCGCGCGCGTATCGCTGGGTCGAGGCCGCACGCCACGGCGTTTACCGAAGGGTCGGAGGCCAAGGTGCGCGGCGACCAGCGGCAACCGAATTGCGGCTTGCTGAGCGCGGTACGCATAACGAGCCAGCTCGCGCGGGAGCAGCGACGGAGAAGCTTCCATCTTTTGCCACAAGCCTTGCGCTCAACGCCTGATTTGTAAAGGGCGCCCAGCTCGAGCCGCCTTAGACAAACCCGTCAGCGTTGTGCAGCGTGCGACGTGCACCAAAAACGCCACGGGCAATCCGCCTCCCCTTCGCGCGCGCGGCGACAGCGCTTAGCTAGGTCACGGACGTGATGCTGCACTCGCTGACGCCTTGAGGCGTGCGCACGTCCAAGTCATCTCCCTCATATTTGCCCAGCAGGGCTCGCGCAATCGGGGCTTGCGGCGTGACCACGCGCACCTCGACGCCCGAAAGCTCGACCTTCATGCCGCCGCCGGCCGGCGCAATGAAATAGTGCACCGACTCGCGTCCGTCAGCCACGGCCACCAGCGCGCCGAGCCCAATCGCAGAAGCCGCGGAGAACTCGCGCAGCTCGAGCGCTTTGAGCTTATTGAGCGAATCTTGCAGCTCGACCACGCGCTGAGCCTGACCGCGCGCGAGGTAGCTCTGCTCGAGCGCGCGCGTGTCTTTGTCGTTCTCCGGGCGATTCTCTTCGTGCGTCGCGCCGTCCACGACCGCGCGCTGCGCGGCGCTCATGGTGGCGAGATCTGCTCCGACACTCTCGCGCAAGAGCCTCAAGATTTCCTTCTTGTCGACGACGCCAGGCATGACCAAGACAAGCTTGGTATCACGAGCGAAGCGGTTCAAGAGGCAGCCTCGCTCGTAGCGTCTTCCATGCCGCTGGGATTCGAGAGTAAGGTCCGGCGGACATGCAAAATATTCTCGTCACGGGCGCCAAT
>DATHOI010000671.1:0-4655 GCA_035485095.1 Polyangiaceae bacterium
CGCGGACTTCGCCGTGCATTCGTCCAAGGACGTGCCACCCGAAATCGCGCCGTCACTGCAGGTCGATTGCTTTCCGGCGCGCGTGGACGCGCGCGATGTGATCGTGACGCGGAGCGGCGCGGGTTTCGACGCGCTGCCAAAGGGCAGCAGCGTAGGTACGTCGTCGCTCCGGCGTCGCATTCAACTCAGTGCGCTCCGCCCAGATCTGGTGTTCACGGTGCTGCGTGGCAACGTCGACACGCGCATCCGCAAATGTCGTGCTGGCGAGGTCGACGCGATCGTGCTGGCTTGCGCCGGCATGTTGCGTCTGGGCATCGAGGCCGAAGCGAGCGAGGTCTTGTCCGTCGAACGCTCGTTGCCAGCCGTCGGGCAGGGCGCGTTGGCCGTCGAACAGCGCGCGGACGACGCGGAAGTGAGCGCGCTCCTCGAGCCCATTTCGCACCTAGAAACGAAAATTGCGGTCCTGGCCGAGCGCGGAGTGATGCGCGCGGTCGAGGGCAACTGCCAAACCCCGGTCGCCGCGTTTGGCGTGCGCGACGGCTCGGAAATTTGGCTGCGCGCCTTCCTTGCCGAGCCCGACGGGTCGCACGTACGGCGCGACCAATTGCGTGCGCCGTGGCCGACCAACGCCGCCGAGGCCACTGCTTTGGGCGAGAAATTGGGTCGAGCCCTGCGTGGTCGAGGCTGAACCGCGCGAGGCTCGCGTGCGGTGTGTTCGCCGAGCTCTGGGCGGGCCGTGTTGCGGCTGATTCTGGGTCTTTTCTGGACGGCGCTCCGTGGTATGGTCCGCGCCATGTTCGTCCGGAAGCTGGTCCAATGTTCGCTCCTGGCTGCGCTCGTCATTCCCTCGGCCTTCACGTTAGGTGCGTGTGGCAACGGCGGTGAAGCGAAGCACGCCGTCATCAAAGCCGGTGAAATGCCCGCGGGTGGCGACTGGCAGGGGGTGTTTTACGACAAGGTCTACGGCTACCTGCACATCGTGACTGACGGCAAGACCGTGCAGGGCGCGTGGCGCACCGGCGGTGGTGATGCGTACGGTGAGCTGCAAGGCGAGACGGACGGCAACATCCTCAAATACACTTGGACCCAGCACAAGATCGGCATGGTCGGCAAAGAGGCCGAGAGCTCCGGCAAGGGCTACTTCAAGTACACCATCCCCAAAGAGGGCGAAGCCCACGAGATCGTCGGTGAATGGGGGCTCGGTGACAGTGACGCGGGCAACGAGTGGCACGCGGTGAAACAGACCAACATGCAGCCCAATCTGCAGTCGGTGAAGCCGGACGAGATCGAAGGCAAGGTCAACGCGGGCGGCTGGGACACGGACGACAAAGGCTCTGGCAGCAAAAAGACGGACGACAGCGACTCGCCGTCGGCTCCGTGATCCCGTGCCGGGCGACGCAGCAAAAGGGCTCCAATTCAAGGAGCCACCGATTTTCGAACGCGGCTCCAGTGGGCGGAGTGGCGTCTCTCTCGGCCCGCTCGACGTGCCGGATGTCGATCTGAGCGAAGCGTTGCCAAGCCTCGCGCGGGCCGTGCCAGCCGCGCTACCCGAGGTCAGTGAGCCTGAAGCGATTCGTCACTTCGTGCGCTTGAGCCAGTGGAACTTCAGCATCGACACGCAGTTCTATCCCCTCGGCTCGTGCACCATGAAGCACAACCCGAAGGTGAATGAGTGGGCGGCGCGCCTCGACGGCTTCGCCAATCTGCACCCGCTCACGCCGCCGCACCTCGCCCAAGGCGCGCTCGAGGTCATGGTGCGCTTGCAAGCGCTGCTCGCCGAAATCGTCGGGATGGACGCCGTGAACTTGCAGCCCGCTGCCGGCGCGCAAGGTGAGCTCACGGGTCTGATGATGATCCGCGCGTATCACCAGAGCAAAGGTCGCTCACCGCGCAAGATCCTGATCCCGGACAGCGCGCACGGCACGAACCCCGCAAGCTGCGCGCTGAACGGCTTCGAAGCGGTGCCGTTCGCGTCGGGCCCGCAAGGCATCGTGGAACCGGAGACGCTGGCTCGCGCGCTCGAAGCCGCGGGCGACGACGTCGCCGGGCTGATGATGACCAACCCGAACACCATCGGCTTGTACGAGAGCGCCATGCCGAAACTCGTGCAGCTCGTGCATGAGAGGGGCGGCCAAGTGTACGGCGACGGCGCCAACATGAACGCCGTGCTCGGTCGCGCTCGCCCGGGCGACGCGGGCGTGGACATCATGCAGTACAACCTGCACAAGACCTTCACCACGCCGCACGGCGGTGGCGGCCCCGGTTCTGGCCCGGTCGCGTTCAAGCGGCATTTAGAGGCATTTCAGCCGACTCCGGTGGTGCGCCGTGAAGGGGACTACTTCATCGTCGACGCGGAGCGGCCACACAGCGTGGGCCGCGTGCGCTCGTTCCTGGGCAACTTTGGGATGATGGTGCGTGCGTACACCTATATCCGCGAGCTGGGCGCCGAGGGTTTGCGCAGCGTGAGTGATTTGGCCGTGCTGAACGCGAATTACGTCGCAGCCGCCTTGCGCGGCGTGCTGCCGCTCGCGTTCGAGACACCGATGCTACACGAAGCCGTCTTCACCGACAAAGCGTTGGAGGCGAAGACCGGCGTCAAAACGCTGGACGTCGCGAAACGGCTGATCGACTACGGCTACCACCCGCCGACGGTCTACTTCCCGCTCGTCGTGCGCGGCGCGCTGATGGTCGAACCGACCGAGACCGAGACCAAGCAGACCATCGACTCCTTCGTCGACGCGCTCAAAGCGATCGTGAAGGAGGCGGAAGAGTCGCCCGAGCTCGTCAAGGGCGCGCCGCACCTGACGCGCCTGGGGCGGCTCGACGAAGCGCGCGCTGCCCGCAAACCGCGGTTGCGTTGGTCGCCGGTCTCGTCCGAATCGCCCGAAGGCAACTGAGCGCTCGGCTAGGCACGCGGCTATCCACCGTGGCCACTCGAAATAAAAGCCTACCCATCGCGGAGCTGCTCGCGATGCAACGCCGCTCTCACGGCACGGGTCGCGTGCTCGAGAACCTGGGCGACGGCTTTTTGTACCGAGAAAACCCTTTTTTCCGCCGCATTCGCGACGCCGCGCTGAAGCGCTCGATCGGCTTCACGCTGCGGGACCCGGGCGACTACTTCGCGTTCCCATTGGTGGCGCTCGACACCGTGCTTCGTACGCGCAAAGTGCCGTATCGCGCCAACTACTCGGCGCTGCTCGCCTTCGAGCGTTCGCGCCCTGGGTTTTTTAGGCTTGCTGATCTGCGCAGCAATCGCCCATTGCCGAACTACGTACTGCACGAGTCGGCGCACGCGGTCGCGTTTCACGAGCTGTTCGGTCGTCCGCGCGACGTGCCCGCCGCGCTCGCCGATCCGTCCAAGCTGGTGCGCGTGCAGCTCGGTGAAGCGTACGCGATGACCAGCGAATATTTTGCGGCCTGCGCCGTCTCCGGCACGCTCCACGATTGGTTCTTCTCGATCAATTCCTATCGCCACCGCACTCCCGCGAAGAAGGCCGTCGGCGAGCTCGCCGAGCGTTTGGGTTTGCCGCTCCTGGTTTGGTTGGTTCTGGTCGGCTTTCTCGAGAACAATTTCTTCGTGGAGCGCTTTTCGCGGGGCACATTGGAGCGCGCGCTCGCGCTCTCTCCGCTCGGCCCAGCCCCGCGCATTTCGCCGGCTGATCGCGGGCGATTGTGCCGCGCGCTCAGCGCGCTCATGGTCATGAACCCCGAGTTTCGCTATGACACGACGCGCCTCTTCTTGACGATGCACGGCTATTCACGCGACATCGAGCGGGTGCTCGCGTGCGACCCGCTCGATCTGATCTCGGCCGATCCGGAGCTCGCGCCTCGCTTGCGCCGCCTGGTAAAAACTCTCAGCGGTTGAGGAGTTGATGGTCGAGCTGCGCGACGTAGACCGGCCAAGCCTTCGGCGTCGTAGGTCGCGGATTTCAAAATCCGCCCCGCGGCATGCGGCTCCCCCTGTCTCAATTCAGGTCTGAAGTTGAAACCTAAACATCAGATTCCGCGTCGCGGGGAGGGCGGGGTCTAAGCCGGCGCGGTGAATTCGAGCGCGCTCGTTCGTGCCTGGTTGCCGCCGGACTGGATCGGCCGCGCCTCGAACGCCGCGCTTTCGTCACGCGAATGAAGCGTGTTGCGCGTTGGTATGCGCGTTGGTAGTGCCGAACCGCGCGTTTTCCGGGTCAAACGTGCGTTCAAGCCTGACAGCTGCCGGGCCTAGAACTACAATGCTGCCAGCGTTGGCTCTTCGACACTGCGTCGAAACATCCCTCACGAGCCCGCCGGAATGCCTCGATGCTATCTCGCCCCTCGATTGTCTCGGAAACGCTCGACACACATCGCAAAGCGCTCGCCATCAATCTAGATGCGCGTCGCTATGGAACGTTCGCTGAAATTGGCGCGGGGCAAGAGGTCGTGCGTTGGTTCTTTCGCGTCGGCGGCGCTGCCGGCACGATCGCCAAAAGTATCTCCGCGTACGACATGGCGGTGAGCGACGCGATCTACGGGCATACCGAGCGTTACGTCGCACGCAAGCGCTTGCAGAGCATGCTCGACCACGAGCACGAGCTCAACTTGCAGCGCTTGCGCGAAGCGCGCGGTGACACGACCGCGTTCTTCGCGTTCTCGGACACGGTGTCGGCCCGCAATTTCAAGGG
>DATHOI010000672.1:0-12496 GCA_035485095.1 Polyangiaceae bacterium
GACGAGGCTCGCCAACTGCATTGGACGGAGCGTGAGCTTCGCGTCGATCTGCGGAAACGTCGCCACGTTGGAGACGGCGCCCTGGGCATCGAACGTGACCTTCTGACCACGCGGCGTCGTCGCAGAAAAACCGAAACCCGGCAGCGAAAAGCGCCCCTTTTCGAAGACGATGGGGCGCGCTCCCGACGCAAGCTCGACGCGATACCCGCTGCGCGTCATATCCCACTCGGACACCGCCAGCTCGACGCGCGAATCGAGCGGTGTCTTCATGTGAAACTCGCCGAGCGAGAGCTTGCCACTAAGCTTACCCGCGACGCGCGTCTCCGATTCGCCGAGTGTCGGCGAGAGCTCGGCCAGCGCGCCCAGATCCAAGGCAGCAAAGCTCACGTCCCCGCGCACGACCTTGTTTCGCTGACGACTGATCGTCAAATCGTCGAACTTGACCTGACCGCCGAAGAGCTCCCCGTTCGTATGAAATGTGCCGACTGAAGCGTCTGCCTCGTAATCGCCACGCTCGAATGGAGCGCCGATCGGCTTGCCGCAGCGAGTCGTGCCAACCACTTTTTGCTCGCGCTTGATCGGCGTGAGACGGACGTCGAATCGAGAGCCAGGAAGCATCGCCCGACCGACGCGCACCTGCGATATGCGACCGCTCGCGCTCAGCTCGAGGTCGTCGACCGTGCCGCTCACCTCGGCGACGGCACTGAGCTGTCCGTCCGTGCCGCGCAGCATTGCCGGCAGGGCGTCGAGGTGCGACAGCGGTACGGCGCTACCGACGAAGTGCCCGTAGACCTTGCCGCCTTGACGCAGACCGAGCGAGCCGATCAACGTTCCCGCACCCTTGCGCAAGGTGAGACTCGGCACGTCGAGATCGACTCCTTGGTACGTCGCGTCGCGATCCGTCCAACGGAAGTCGAACTGCGCGTCGCCCGAATCGTAGCGCTCGTCGAACAGATCGAGCCCGGTCAAGTGTGAGCTACCGGATACGCGCAGATTGCCGCCGCCGCAGCGATCTTCCGTGCCCCCGAGCACGTAGTGAACGGTCGTGTCGAGCGCTGTCTCGCCACGAATATCATCGAAGCGCGGATCGGTATCGAAGTGCCACATGTTGAAGAAGTCGCGCAGGTCGAAGTTCGAGCTCTTCACTTGCGCGTCGGTCACCAACGTCGCCGGACCATCGAAATTCAGGCGTGCGCTCGACACCGTGTAGTCGCTCTTGCCCTTCTTGATTTGCACCTCGGCGAGATCGAGCACGAGCGGCTTGAAGCGAAGCTTGGCGCTCGAAATGTCTCCGAACGGAAAGCCGCCAAATTGAAAATCGCCCACCTTCAAGTTGCCCGTGAGCGAAACGTCGGGCGCAACCCCGGTCATTTCTGCGTCGAGTTCGGCTTTGCCTGCGATCGGAATATCCACGATCGGGCTCACGTCAGCCAGATCCAGGTGTGAACCCTTCAAGACAGAGAGCACGACCTTGTCGTCGAAGCCGATCGAAACCAAGCGCACACCGAGCGAGCTTTGACCAAAGTCCGTGCGAGTATCGTAAATGTCGAACGAGCCCGGACGCACGCCGAGGTGTCCGCGAACCAGCGCAGACTTTACGCCCACCATGTGCTTGCGAGCCGGGTCGCGGAAGGAGTGGTCGAAGACCTCGAAGTTCCGGGTGTCCGCGTAGATGTCGGCGTCGATCTTGAGTGGCTTGATCGTGCCTCCTATCTTCGTCACGCGAACGTCGTTCAGGTCCCATTTGATCAAGGTGTCGGGCGTGACACCGAGGTCACGCATCAAGCCCTCGAACTGCATCCCCTTGCTGTCGACGCGCTCGGCGCGCATCACCACGCCGGGGGCGAACGGCTCGATATGGCCGTTCTTGAGCACCACGTCACCGTCCGCGAATGTCATCTCGTAACGCGGAATATTGATGATGTCGCCCGCGATGTCGGCGTCGACGTCGAGCTTCTTGGCGAGCTGGTATTTGCCGAGCGAGATATCGGAACCAGTCAGCTTGCCATGTAGGTCTGGCATCTTGTAGCGCCCGTCGTAGCGCACGTCACCGGCGAACGAGACCGCCCCCCTGACCGGCAGCATGCGCACGAAGCGATTCACTACTGGCAGCGGCGCGCGCAGCACGACGTGACCGTCGATCAGCGGCAGCTCCCCGCTCCTCAAGCCCACGCGGAGCTGCGAGAGCCGCAACAAAACCCGCCCGGGCACGTCTTCCCGATTTACGTCACAGCTCGGAAAAGTACCTGTCTTCGGATCGAGATCCGCGGTGCCGAGAGCGGACAGGCGACGCACCAAGATGTCGCCCGGCTCATAGCGCAAACGCAACTCGAGCCGGCACAGCACGTCTTCGTCGTTCGCTAGCGTGCCGGGCGGCGGCGGCGGTACGCCACGCACGACGCGCTCGCGCCACACTTTGGTTCCACTGGAGCGGAGCGCGACCTCGAAGGTCGGTCCTTGCTCTGCAAACACGTCGAGGTCGAGCTCACCCGTGTCGACGTGCACGCCATCGATATCGAGAGAGAAGCGCCCGTCACCGATCGACAGCGAACCGAACGGCGCCTGCTTGGACGGTCCATGTTTGGACTTGGGTAGCTCGGGGAGGTGGTAGCTGAGATTTTGAATCTTGCCGTCCCGGATCACCAAGCGCGCTTTGGGTTGGTCGACCTCGACATCGCCCGCATCGAGCCGACCGGAGAGCAGTGAGAAGATGCGGGGGGTGACAGAGATGCGGGCGACCTCGAGCGCCGGAGTGCCACCATCGGAAGCCGGCACGACGAGCTCGTTCACCGTCACTCGCAGAGGCAGGAGCTTCAGCTCGACGTGGTAGCTGGCCGTTAGGCCAAGTTGCTGCTTCAGAACACGGCTCGCCTCGCGGGCTGCCCAACCCTCGACGGCGCTCGACGACAAGACGAAGCCAACGAGCACCGGAAACGCGCCGAGTAGGGCGAACAGTGCGCACGCCACGCGCGCGAGGATCCGCCCGAAATCGCGATTTCGAGCCGGCGGCGCAAGCACGAGGCGACCCGGAGCCATTGGCGCACCTAGCCTATCGCGGGCGCGACAAACTGGCCCGTTTTGCGCGCTTCTCACGATTTTTTCGAATATTTCGCGGGAATTGGGCTGCGCGGGCGCGTGCTACCATCCACGATTGTTCTTGCGCTCGCGGCCTTCCTGAATAGAAAGAGGCTCCTTTTTCCGGCCTCACGTTTGAAGCATCCGATGTCGCACGAATCCGTTGCCCCTGTCGCCGACCCCGCACGCGCTATCCACGCGTTGGAGCGCGCCGTTGTCTGCGCGGAGCGCGGCGTGGCGGACCGGCCAGTGGTCCTGATCAGCCCTGAAGATCTGGCGGCGCTTGGCCCAAGCGACATCCGACCGCACCTCGATCGCGTGATGCTGGGCGAGCACGCGGACGAGGGGCTCGACGCCCTGCTCGTGACCGGCGCGCTGGACTCACTTTTGCCCGAGGTCAAAGCCATGGTCGGCTTTGGTGACGGTGAGTGGCGTCACAAAGACGTCTGGAAGCACACGAAGCAAGTCGTGACCCAGAGCGTGCAACGCATCGAAGTGCGCTATTCGGCGCTCTTCCACGATATCGGCAAGGTGCGCACGCGCTCGATTTCTCCGAGCGGCGAGGTGCACTTCTTCGGACACGCCGAGGTTGGCGCGCGCATGTTCGACAAGCTCGAGCGACGCGAGCGTCTGTTCGCATCCGATGAAGCGTTGCGCGACGAAGTGCGCTTCCTCGTGCTGCATCATTTGCGCGCCAGTCAGTACGACGGCAAATGGACGGACAGCGCCGTGCGCCGCTTTGCGCGGGAGATCGGCCCGTATTTGGAGGATCTACTGTGCCTGTCGCGAGCCGACATCACCACCAAACGCCCTGAGAAAAAGCGTCGTGGTATCGCGCAAATCGACGAGCTCGGCGAGCGCATCTCCTCGCTCGCGGAAGAGGACGCCGTGCAGCCGCTGCTACCGACCGGGGTCGGCAACGAGATCATGCTCGCGTTCAAGCTGCCGCCGTCGCGTTTGGTCGGTGAGATCAAGCGTGCGCTCGAAGCCGCGGTCGACGCGGGCGAAATCGCAGGCGGTCTAGAAGCACAAGCGTACGTCGAGTTCGTCGGCCAACACCGCGAACGCTTCGGTTTGGCTTAGCGCGCGCGGCGCAGCACGACGCCGAAGGCTTTGCCGGTCCGCGCCGTGACGCGTGACCAGCAAACAGCCCGGCTACTCACCCTCGTACTCACAGCGCGCGTCGCATGTTTCGTGCACGATCACGCGAGTCAGCTCGGGCAACGCGGGCTTGATGCGCTGCCACAACCAATGCGCGAGAATTTCGCTGGTAGGGTTCTCTAGGCCCGGCACTTCATTCAAGTAGTGGTGGTCGAGCACGTCGTGGAGCGGCTGCCAGATGTCGTCGATCCGGCTGTAGTCGATGAAGAAGCCGGAGTCGGGATTGACCGGGCCTTCGACCGCGAGCTCGATTTTGAAGCTGTGGCCGTGCAAGCGCGCGCATTTGTGGCCCTCCGGCACCCGCGGCAGTCGGTGGGCGGCCTCGAAGCGCAGCTCTTTGATCAATCGAACTTTCACGGCGCCGAATGTAGCACGTGATCTTTCGCGGCCAAGCGCGTCCGCATCCGAACGAGCTAACCGTCCCAATCCGGATCGAGACCTGCGAGCTTCGCCAAGCTCGCGGGGTGATAGGGCGGCCGGGGCGTGATGCCTTGGCCCGGCTCACCGCCGTGTCGCACGAGCACTCGTGCGCATGGCACCAAGCACGACTTGCCCTGGCAAATGCCAGTGCCGAACCCGGTGTAGCGTTTCAGCGATTCGATGTCGCGGTGGCCAAGCGAGATAGCGTGCTCGAGCTCGTGCAAAGTCACGTCTTCGCAGCGGCAGACCAGAACCTTCACGTCACTCGGCGCTCGGCGCGAGCTCGCCGCAGATGCCGGCGAATGGACCCTGGGCCTGGCGCTCGTGGAACTGAACGCCGCATTGAATCGGATCGTCGAAGCTCCTCAGCAGATCGATGGTCAGCGCTGCACCCCAATCACGACCGCCGTCCACGCGACCGCGGATGACGCCGTTGCGATCGATGAACCACGTTTCGGGGAACAACTTGGTACCGAACTTGTCCGCCACGACCTTCGACTCCGAGTCGACCATGACGACGAAAGGCGGTTCAGTACCGCCGAGCACGGACTTCAACGTGTCGCGCGCGTCCTCCACGCTGTCGTCGGTGGTGACGGTGAGCAGGACCATGTCCGGGTGCGGCGCGAGCGCCTTGGCCAACCCGGCAATGGCCGGCATTTCCTCGAGACAAGGACGACAAGTTTTGGTCCAGAAATTCAGGATCACGACTTTGCCGCGATAGTTCGAGAGCTTCGCGGTGCCGCCTCCGACCTTGGGCAGCTCGAAGTCGGGCGCGATGCGATTGCGTGCGGCGTAGTCCGGATGCAATGCGCACAAGGGCGTACAAGCGCGACGCGTTTCGCCTTCACGGGCGGCGGACACGAAGCCATAGACTCCAGCCGCAGCCAGAGCGATGCAGGTAAATTGTGCGGCTTTCGCGAACAACACGACGCGCGGAGCCTAGCACCGCACAGCCCCCCGGCACACGCTCTGCACTTGCAACAGCCCAAAATTCAGGCAAAGACTCGGTCGCCGCGCGAGCCGAGGCTGACCGAGCACGCTGGCCGTCAACCCATGGACCGCCTAGAAAAACGGCTGCTCGCAGAAGTGGCTCGCGCCAGTCACGATTTCCGACTGATTGAGCCGGGCGACCGCGTTTTGGTCGCTGTGAGCGGCGGTAAGGATTCGCACGCGCTGCTCTACTTGCTCCGCGAAATCCAGCGCAAAGCTCCCTTCGATTTCTCGATTATCGCGGTCAACGTGGATCAGGGGCACCCGGGCTTCCCCGAACGAGTGCTGCCCGAATATTTCGAGCGCGAGGGTTACGAGTACAAGATCATCAAAGAAGATACGTACTCCGTGGTCAAAGAGAAGATCCCGGAGGGCAAAACCTTCTGCTCGCTGTGCTCGCGTCTGCGACGCGGGATCTTGTACACGGTGGCAGTCGAGCTCGGTGCAACCAAGATTGCGCTCGGGCATCACCGCGACGACGTGATCGAAACGCTGCTCTTGAACCTACTCTATTCCGGCCAGCTCAAAGCGATGCCCGCGCGCCTGCGTTCCGACGACGGGCGCAACGTCGTGATTCGTCCGCTCGTCTATTTGAGTGAGGTCGAGCTGCAGGAGTTTGCAGATACCAAAGCATTTCCGATCATTCCGTGCGACCTGTGCGGCTCGCAGGACAACTTGCAGCGGAAACAGATAAAAAATCTGCTGAACGAGCTGGACGCGAAGAACCCGCTCGTTCGAAAGAACGTGTTTGCCGCACTCGGCAACGTGCGCCTGTCGCACCTGTACGATGTCGAGCTGCGCGCCGCCGTCGGAATAGTGGACGCGCTGGAGGGCTCAGAGAGCGGGCCGTCGCCCGCCGAGCGCGCGCCGGAGGTTCCGCTCTCTGCCCTAGTTCGCGCACGCTGAGCGACGCTCAAGTGGCCCGCGTCCGAGCGTCGAAAATAGCGGGAACCCAAGCCACTCCGAGAGTGTCAGAATGCGAGACAGATGCGCTGGGCGCTCGCAAATCCAGTCACGCCGCTGCTCGGTTCGCTCGGCTTGCACGGCTGCGTCGCGCTGGCGCTAGTGCTCGCCGTGCGACACCCCGCACCTCGACTGGCGCTCGATCTGCCGCGGCCCGATGCCTGGGCCGGCAATGCCGTGGAGGTGGACGCGGTTGCGACGCCGAACGCCGTCGCAAGCTCGCCGAGCGACGCACTCGCGAACGCGGCGAGCACCGCGGTGCAATCGCCGGAATCACCCGCTGCGCCAACCGGACCCGCGCTGACGTCCCGCTCCGCGCCACAGCCCGCCCCCAAGACGCCCGCGGAACCGGCGGATCATCGTGACTCGAAGGGGCCGTTCAAAAGTGCGGCCACCGCTGCGGCCGGCGCAGACAGCAGCGGTGTCGTAGCAACACCAGCAAACGGCGCCTTCGGCGGAGAGGGTTTGCCCCCTGGTGTGCGCAGTCTGCCAAGCGCATTCACGCGCGCCATCCCCCCGGCTACTGGCGCCGATCCCATTTGGCAAACGCTGCCGGTCGGCAGCGAGCGACCGTTCACGATCGCGATCGAAGTCGATGCAGACGGTCATATCAGCAGCGCCGAAATCCTCAAGGAGAAGGACGGCACCGCAGTCGAGACACAAGCCACGCACGTGCGCGAGCGCGTCGTGGCGCTGCTGGGCGGTGGCTCGTTCGCTCTGCAAAGCAACGTGGGCGCAGGCCGCGTGCTGTTTCGCATCACGATCACGCTCTCGGACCACGCCGTTCACGACGAGGACGACCCGGCGCAGCTCGTCGAACGGGGCTTCGAGCCGCCCCACGGCGCGACGGATGGCCGCGCCTATTTCACGTTGGCCTCGGGTCGGCACTTCGAAGCGAAGGTGCAAGTCTTAGCTCGCCCGTGAGGCTAGCTCGACGCGACCTTCACGAACTCACTACGAGGGGCAGCTTCTTGTGCTTCAAGCGCTCGGGCGCGATCGGCGTTTCGACGCTCTCGTACCCTTCCCCGTCGGGACGGTGGCCCAGCTCGCGGAACGCGCGCCGATAGTCGGAAAAGTGGCCGCCTTGTCGCACGGCAGCGACCAGTGCCAGCCCTTCGGCCTCACCACCTTGTGCGAGCACGTACTCGACCCAAGCCCACTTGGCGCTGACGGCCCGTACGTCCGCGCGGCCGCGCAGCCCTTTGCGCAACCGCTCGAGCTTGGCGTGGACGCGCGCCACGCCCGCGTACGGCATGCGATCGAGCGGCGTGTTGCGCTTGGCGCAAAATGGCGCAACACCGAGGGCGATCGGACAAATCTTCGACAGCTCAGCCACGAACTGCACGCACTCGTCGATGTCTTCGTCGGTTTCACCCGGCAGGCCGATCATCAAATACAATTTGAGGCGATCGAAGCCGTACTTTCGCGCGCGTTCGGCGGCGGCGACGTAGTGCGGCTCGCGACCACGGCGATCGATGAGACCGCGCATGCGTTCACTCGGACCATCGAGCGCGGTCGTCAGCGTGCGGTGCCCCGCCTTACGCAGCGCAGCGACGAATTCCTCTTTCAGTCGGTCCGGGCGCAGGCTCGACAAGCCAACTTGCATGCCCCGCTCGGCGAGCTCGGTCACGATTTCGACGATCTTCGGATGATCGCTGACGGCCGCCCCAACTAGGCCGACCTTCTTCACGTCCGCCGGGATCTTCTCGAAAAGCAGCTCTTTGGGCACGATTCGCATGCCCCCGTTGGTGGAACGGCGCATGACGCAATAGGTGCAGCCGCGCGAACAACCGCGCTCGCTCTCGATCAAGAACATGTTCGAGAGCTCGGTGTGCGGAGTCCTGATCGCGCTGTACGCCGGCAGCAGCGCGTCACTACAAGCCGCGATCTTGGCCAGCGCGCTGCCGTGATGCGCCGGCACGAAGATGTTGGGGTGGGCCGCCAGGCGTTCGAGCGCGGCTGCCCGAGTCGGCGCCGAGTAAATCGTGTCGATCGCGAATTCGACGATGCCCTCGGCTTCTCCCATCACGATTGCATCCACGATCGGCGAAAGTGGCAAGGGATTGGAGAAAGTCAGCGGCCCCCCCGCGAGGATGAACGGTGCGCGCTCGTCGCGCTCCTCACGCAATACGGGAATGCGCGATGCGTCGAGCATGCGCACGAGACCCGCTATCTCGAGCTCGTAGGCGACGCTCACGGCGAGGATCGGAAATTCTCCCAGCTCGCGCAGGCCTTCATAGCTGAGCGGACGCTCGATCACGGCGCCGGCGCGGTCCCCTTCATCTGGCAAAAAAACGCGCTCGCACATCGCTTCTGGCATCGCCTGAATCGCGCGATAGATGCGCTGATAGCCGAGCGAGCTCATGCCCACGTGGTACGGCGAGGGGTAGACCAACGCGACGCGCGCCGGCGCGTCCTTGTCGATGCGACCAACCTCGTCAGACAGCCGCGTCTGAATGAGGCGTCTTGTCGCACTGGAAAGCATGAGGCGTGCACTATAGCGCGCTTTCGCCAGCAGACCGCTCTCTGGCTCTGGCCGGAGGAATGCTAGTGTGCTGGCGTGAAGCTAGGTACTCCGGCACAGCCGGCCCCGCCCATTCCGGATGCGGAGCGCGAATCGGCACCAGAGAGCGCGCTGATTTTCGATTGGAACGCCGAAGGCGACGAACGGCCGAGCGCCGCATCGCGTGTCAGCCTGCTGGACGAAACGCTGCGCGACGGCCTGCAAAGCCCGTCGGTGAAAAACCCCACCCTGGCGGAGAAAATCAGCTCCATCGAGCTGATGAACGAGCTCGGCATCGAATACGTGAATTTGGGGTTACCCAGCGCATCACCGCGCGCATTCAGTGAGGCGCTCGAGCTCTGTCGCGAGATTGCCGCACGGCGTTGGCCGATTCGACCGGTGTGCGCGGGCCGCACGCTGGTTGAGGATGTTTCCGCGATCATCGAAGTCTCGCAACGCGCAGGAGTGGCGATCGAAGCCTCCTTGTTCGTCGGCTCGAGCCCGATTCGCGCCGTTGCCGAAGATTGGGACATGGATCTCTTGGTCGCGCGCTCGAAGAGCGCGATCGACGCCGCGCGCCAAGCCGAGCTCCCCGTGACCTTCGTGACCGAGGACACGACGCGGGCGCGGCCCGAAACCTTGCGTGCGCTATTTTCACTAGCCGTGGAGCGCGGCGCGACGCGCGTTTGCCTGTGCGACACTGTCGGCTTCGCGACGCCGGAAGGCGTCGCCAAAGTCACGCGATTTGCCCGAGAAATCGTGGGCGCACGCGTCGGGATTGACTGGCACGGTCACAATGATCGCGGGCTCGCCGTCGCCAACGCGCTGAGCGCAGCCAAGGCGGGCGCCGACCGCCTGCACGCGACGGCTCTGGGCGTCGGCGAACGCGTTGGCAACCCTGCGATGGAGCTCTTACTACTGAATTTGGCGCTATCGGGTGCGCCGCGATCTTTAGAGCGCATCTCGGATTACTGCTGGCACTTCTCGCGCGTGCTCGGCGTCGAGATCAGCGACAATCTCCCGCTGGTCGGCAAGAACGCATTTCGAACCGCGACCGGCGTCCATGCCTCGGCGATCATGAAGGCCGAGGCCAAGAGCAGCTGGCTGGGTGACCATGTGTACAGTTTGCTGTCGGCGGAGAGCGTCGGGCAGACAGCGACAATTTGCATCGGTCCGATGTCGGGCGCTTCGAACGTGCAGCATTGGCTGAAGGCCCACGGCATCAGCTCGAGCGAAGCGCTCGTGCGCACACTGTTGGAACGGGCCAAATCGGCCGATCGCGTGCTGACCGACCAAGAGCTCCTGTCGGTGGTCAGCCGAGCGCGACGCGAAATGTGAGCAGCAGGCCACGCGCGCTCACTTTTCAGTGCAAATCTTCGCCTTTTTCAGGATTGGGCCTCATTAATTGCGGCTCAGGGCCGTTTTATTGTCTTCGTGAACAACTCTTTGGAACCGAGGCGGCCGACCCGTGGCCCTGCCCAACCGGTTCCGACCAGTTTGATGAGTGGCGCCACGGGTCGCACGGTCAAGCCGAGCTTGAGCGTGGAATCGGGCGCGGCGCCGCGCCGACGATTGTCCTTCAGCGTGGTGGCATTTGGTGCGGTGTCGGTGGTCTTGGGTTTGTGCTTCGCAAAGAGCATATCGCATCGGCATACACGCCCCGCGCTGGTCATGCAGATCGTCAGCGGCTCGCCCGTGCTGAAAAAGAGCTCAGACGGCGACAACGTGCGCTGGCATTCATCGAAGGCGACGGTGTACCTCGACTCTTCACTGGACGCCGTGAGCAGTCATGCTCGCGACGCAGTGCAAGTCGGTTTCGGGACCTGGCTGAGCAGCGGCGCAAAGCTGCCGGACCTGAGCTTCGATTCGACGAAAGGCGCGACGTTCGGGGAAACGCCAAACGGCAAGAGTGAGATCATGTACGGGCCGATCACGATCCCCGGCCATGAAGACAACCTGGCGTTGACAATCACGTTCTCGGACCCGAAGACGGGCGAGGTCCTCGAAGCAGACATGATCTTCAACAGCAACCACCCGTATGCGCTGCTGGCGGGAGCGAGTAGCTCTGACGATAACGGGTCGCAACAGAACCAGCTGAGCACCGCGAGCGCAAACAGCGGCGGCTCGAGCTGCAGCGATCAGTACGACTTGCAAAGTGTGGCCACGCACGAAGCGGGTCATTTCTTCGGCCTCGGAGAAGACTACGACGTAAAGACGGCCACGATGTACTACACGACGGGTCGCTGCGAGACGAACAAGCGCGTCCTCCTGACATCCGACGAGACGACCATGGACTCCCTGTACGTCGCGGGCGAGACCGGGAGCACGTCGGACGCATCCACCGATACCGGAAAAGGCTGCGGCGGCGCGCGCATCGGTCAGGGCAAAACCGGAACGGAAGCATCGTTGCTGTCGCTGCTGGGCTTGTTCGGCTTCGTGAGTTGGCGCAGGCGTCGGCGCTGATTTAAGCAGCTCGACGCTTTACGCGGCGGGCGCGGGCGGACAAGCTCCGGGACCGCCGTGCCCGACCCCTCGAAAGCCGCGCCAAGCCTCAAGCCTGCCGCTGAAACACCCGAAAAGAAGAAGCGCCGCGCGCTGAGCCACGTGGGCGGCGAGGTACGCGTCGTCGGTGGCTCGGAGCAAGATCGCGAGCTGCTCAGCCACGCGCTGGCGGTCGATCCCGACGAAGCCGCGACCATGGCGCACATGCATGGCTTCCATAGTTACCCAGCGCGCCTGCATCCGGAGACGGCACGGCGTCTCGTGGAGGGGTTCTCGCCAACGGAAGGGCGCGTGCTCGATCCCTTCTGTGGCAGTGGCACCGTTCTGGTAGAGGCTCGGCAGATCGGGCGTCAAGCATTCGGCATCGACGCGAACCCGCTCGCCGTCGAGCTCGCGACGCTCAAGAGTCGCGGCTCAACGCCGGAATTCGAGGCAGAGCTCCTGAACGCGGCAGCAGCGGTCGCTGCACACGCCAACGAACGGCGCGTTGCAAAGCTCGGTCCGACGCGCAAATACGGGACGGCGGATCGGGAGGTGTACGACCCGCACGTCTTGCTCGAGCTCGACGGCTTGCGCGACGGAATCGCCAAGCTCGAAGCCCGTGAGGTGCGCAGAGCGCTGCTGCTCGTGCTCTCCGCAGCCCTCACCAAGGTCAGCAAGCGACAAGGCGACACCGCGCCGCGCACCGCACCAAAGCGCCTGGCTGGGGGCTTTGCGATTCGCTTCTTCGAGACCAAAGCCAAGGACCTCGCCACGCGTTTGCGGGATTTTTCGGCTCGCCTACCGGTCGCGAGCCCAGCGGCAAAGTGCGCCGTGGGCGACGCGCGCGATCTGTCTCTCATCCAACCCGCTTCGATCGACTTAATCGTCAGCTCACCGCCG
>DATHOI010000673.1:0-5135 GCA_035485095.1 Polyangiaceae bacterium
TCTCGAACTCACCACCCCAAGTGAGCTCGTAGCCCGGCGGCACCGGAACCTGCGCGGCGATTTTTTGCTGCGCTTCTGCTACGAAAGTGCCGAGATCTCGGCCGCGCACGTTCATGCGGACACCGATGTAGCGCGAGCCACCCTCGCGAGTGATGGCCGCGCGCCCGGTACCCATCGACACGTCGGCGATTGCCGACAGTGGCAAGAGCGTGCCGTCTTTCAGCGGCATCATGATCTTGCGAATCGCCCCGATGTCTTCGCGCGTCGCCATCGGCAAACGCACCGTCACGTCGAACCGCTTCTCGCCGTCCCAGAATTCACTGGCGGTGTGCCCACCCATGGCCGTCTCGATGTAGTCTTGGACGTCACCGAGATCGAGATCGAAGCGCGCCAAGGCTTGTCGATCCAGGTGCACGGCGATCTGCGGTGTGCTGCCGGATTTGGTGATGCCGACGTCGACCGCGCCGGGGATTTTCGCGATCACGTCGCGCGCCTTCTCCGCGGCGGCCGACAGTTTGTCTAGGTCCTCTCCGTAGATCTTGAGCGCAACTTGGCCTTTTTGGCCGGATACATTTTCCTCGACGTTGTCGCGGATCGGCTGCGAGAAATTGTAGTCGATGCCGGGGATTTGCTCGAGATTGAAGGTCATCTCTTCGATCAGCTCCTCCATCGTCGGCTTGTCTTTGCGCCACTCCTTCATCGGCTTGAGCTTGATGAAGACTTCCAAATTGTTGGGTAACTTGGTGTCCGTGCCGTCCTCCGGGCGCCCGAGCTGCGAGAGCACGGACACGACCTCCGGAGTCTTCTTTAGGATGGTCTCGAGCCGAGGCGTCAATGCGCGGCCGTCGGTCAACGAGATATTGCCAGGCAAGAGAAAGGTGACGTACAGAGCGCCTTCGTTGAGCGCTGGCAAAAATTCGCTGCCCAAGCGCGGCATCAAGGCTACGGCTCCGCCCATGATGCCGCTCGCCACGATCAACACGATGACCACGTTGCGCATGGCAAACTTGATCGTCGGGTCGAAAATTTTCTGCGACAAGATCAGGAGCGGTGACTCGCGCATCACCTTGGGCTTGCGCAGCGCGATTAGGCACAGCACCGGCACGAGCGTGAAGCTGACGAGCAACGCGCCCACGAGCGCGCTCACTACCGTATAGGCGAGCGGTGAGAAGATGCGCCCTTCGACGCGCTGTAGCGAAAAGATCGGGATGTACGCGGCAATGATGATCAACAGGGAGAACAGCGTTGGCCGGGCGACCTCTTTGGCCGCCTCACCGAGTCGATAGACCAACCTGCGGTTCGGATCGCTGAGCGGCGCGCTGTGCGGGCCAGGAGACAGCTTGTGGAACAGATGCTCCACCAAGATTACGGCACCGTCGACGATGATGCCGAAGTCAACGGCGCCCATGGACAGCAAGTTTGCCGACATACCGCGCGCGTACAAGAACGCGAATGACGCGGCGAGCGAGAGCGGAATTACGGCTGCTACGATCAGCGATGCGCGCAGCGAAAGCATGAACGCGAACAGCACGAGCGTGACCAGCGTCGCGCCCTCCGCCAAGTTTTCGAACACGGTCTTGAGCGTGGTGTTGACGAGGTCCGTGCGGTCGTAGAACGGCTTGATCCTGACGTCTGCAGGCAGCGTGTGGCTGAGCTTGGCGATGCGGGCTCGGAGAGCGTCGAGCACCACCGACGGGTTTTCTCCGCGCCGCATCAGCACGATGCCTTCGACGGCGTCCTGATTGGAATCCCGAGTTACGACGCCCTGGCGAGGTGCGTAGCCTTCATTGACCTTGGCCACGTCGCGCAGCTCCACGGGTCTCGTCTTGTTGAAGCCGACACGCACGTGCTGCAGGTCCTGCAGGCTCTCGAAAATGCCCAGGCTCCTGATCACGAACATTTCGGCGCCGCGCTCGACGTAGCCGCCCGTCGCGTTCGAGCTTGCCTTCTTGAGCGCGTCGAAGACGTCATTCAGGTTCACGCCCAGGTCGACCATTTTGCTCACGTCCGGTTCGACGTGAACTTCACGCACGAGCCCGCCGTAAGACACCACGTCGGCGACGCCAGGGACTTGCAGTAAGCGAGGCGATACGACCCAATCCTGCAAGGTGCGCAGCGTCATCGGGTCGGACTTGGTGCTCTCGAGCGTGTAGCGATAAATTTCACCGATCGGCGTCGCGTAGGGACCGAGCGTGGGGTGCGCTTCGTCGGGCAATGTGGCGTCGGCCATCCGCTCGGTGACTTGTTGCCGAGCGCGCATCGGGTCGGTCGCGTCGTCGAAGGTCAACGTAACGAACGACAGGCCGAAGAGGGAGATGCTGCGCAGTGCGGTGAGTCCGGGCGTCCCGTTCAACGCGCGTTCCAGGGGCAGCGAAACGCGTCGCTCGACCTCCTCTGTCGGCTGTCCGGAGAACAGCGTGATGATTTGGACCTGGGTGTCGGTCGGGTCCGGGAATGCTTCGATCGTCAGGTTCTTGAACGCGAAAAGCCCGCACGCGAGGAGCACCGCAGTCAGGACGAAGGTGGCAATGCGGTGGGAGAGGGAGAAATCCAGCAGGCGCTCGAGCATCGAGCGGGCAAATAGACCGGCGAGTGCGGCGCATAAAGGGTCGGGGCGCAATTCTACGTGCGGCGAAATAACCCACGGCTACATGCCCGCAATCACTTCGAAAATCGGTGTGTCCGAGTGGCCGGCGGAAATCTAACGCGATTTTCTGGACGTCACCGGGACGGGTGTCTGTCACCGCCCAGCGATTGGGGTGCTGCCGGACGACGTTTTCGACGTCACTGATAGACGGAGACTTCCCCGATGCTCCACCAGTTGGTGCCGGCGCTGGCGAGCTCAATCTTGATGTAGCGCGCGACCTGGGCGCTATCGAACTTGATCGTCGTTACGGCTCCGCCCGGGATCGACGAACGCGCGGGCGCGCCGAAGTTGCCGTCGTTCGAGAAGTAGATGTCGTAGCTCACGCCGGCGTCGCCAGGGAATTGACTGCTATCGATCAAGACATCGAAGAAGATGTCGACTTGAGACAGGTCGATTTCGAACCACATGCCCGTCACCTGGGGCGTCCCCGATGTCCAACGAGTCGTTGGATCGCCGTCGATCGCCAGGTTAGTGGTGGACGTATCGAAGGTATTCGATGCGCTCACCTGCCACGCGATCTGAGACAGTAGGACTCCGCTCGCCATCGCGGGCACGCACAGCTGGCCCTGACAAATGCCGCTCGCGCAGTCGCTGGCTGCTCGACACTTTTTGTCCACCGCGCACGCGGGGCAATTGCTTCCGCCGCAATCGACGTCCGTTTCGCCCTGATTGATCACCGTGTCAGAACAGCTCGCCGCGTCGCAACGCTTGCTCGCGGCGTCGCAGATATCGCTGTCGCAGTCGGTGTCCACCAGGCAGTGCTGCGTTGCCGCGCAAGGCGCACATGTCGGACCACCGCAATCGACGTCGGTTTCGTCGGCGTTTTGCGTTTGGTCCTGACAGCCTGCATCGACGCAGACGAGCTCGGTTGCGTCGCAATTCTGCGAGCTGCAATCCGTGGCTTTCTTGCAGGGCGAGCCGTTCGCGCAGGTCGGGCAACTCCCGCCGCAATCGACTCCTGTTTCGTCACCGTTGCTGATGCGGTCGCTGCAGCTCGCTGCCAGGCACACCCCCGCGGCGCAGTTGGCGCTTCCGCAGTCTGAATCCGAGTTGCAGCGAGCGCCCGCGTCACACAATTTGGGGCAGCGCCCGCCGCAGTCGACGTCGCTCTCGGCGCCATTCACGATTCTGTCCGAGCAGGTCGCGGTCTTGCAGACGTTGTCTTCGCAATGGGCGCTGTCGCAGTCGGGAGCCACGTCGCAGTGTTGGCCAGCACTGCACACCGGACAGACTCCGCCGCAGTCGACGTCGGTCTCGTTCGGGTCCTGCACTCCGTTGCCGCACGTCGAAGTGATCGGTGCGGTGCTCACGAAGGTGTACTCCGGGAACGAGCACGCCCCGATGAAGAACAGCGGCAGGAACATCCGCCCGGGACGGACTTTCATCAGATCCCAAAGCGTACCTGCTCGGTCTGGCTTCGGAAAGTGCGTGCCCGCGCTATGTGCCCGCATCAGGCGCGTCAGGCGTGTCAGAAGCGCCAAGCGAGCTTGAGGCTTCCGCCCGCGTCGAAACTCGTGATCTGATACACGGGTGTACATTCCCGGCCGAGCGTGCAAGTCGTGTCCGCGGACGGATTGGTGTTCAACACGAACCGTGCTTGCCCGAGCATGTAGCTTGGACCGGCGTCGAGGCGGAGCGAAGTGTGCGCACTGAAGCGCAGCTCCACGCGCACAGCCAGCGACACTGCACCCACATTGGTTTCGTTGTTGCTGGGGAAGGTGACGCCGTAGCCTTGCGCGGCTAGGTGGTTGACGGAGCCGCCGACGCACGCGGCAAAGCTCAGATCGCCCGGTGCGAGTACGGCGCAACCGCGCGCGCCGAAGCTGCGCAGCGAAAAGTGACCGCCAATGGCCGCGCTGCCGACATTCCCGAGCCCGCCGTCGACTTCGTGAGCTTGGTTCAAGTAAGTGGAGCCGTATGCCTCGAGCGAGAAGCGATCGAGCGCCGCGCCGAGCGACACTTCGCCACCTGGGCTGAGCGTGGGCAAGAGGCCGATTTCTGCGGCGGGCCCGAGCGCGATCACGACGGTCCGTTCGTGCGCAACCGATGCTGCGGGCGGAGGGGCGCGCGAGGGCGGCGGTGGCCGCGGTGGGGCGGGCGGAGGAGGCGGTGGCGGTGGCGGCGCTTCGGGCTCTTCACGTGCGGCGTCCGGCGCGATGGCAAGCGCGATGAGCAGCGCCGCAGCGCGACTCACCTCGGCGCATGTCGCGCCCGTGAGAGTGCGCTCGCCGGGATGCCCGCCTTGCTCGAGCTCGAGCTGGACGAGATACGTGCCATTGTCTTGCGCGCTGACCTCACCCGAGACGTGCGTGGTGCCTTCGGGGTGCGCGTTCGGTCCGATCAGGCGCGTGATCTCGGCGCGCAGACGCTCGGGGCCCGGGCAACCCGCGGGCGCGCGCCAGTCCAGCTCGAAGGGCGTCGCTTCCTCCGCGCGCGCGACCTCACACCCCAGGAGCAGGGTGAGAGTCACCACGACTGCGCGCAAAGG
>DATHOI010000674.1:0-3144 GCA_035485095.1 Polyangiaceae bacterium
CCTACACACATTCAAGGCGCAAACTCTGTCGCCCGTGACGCTGCCGTCCGATCCAATAACCCCAGCAGCGACAGAGGAGGCTACGGCTCCACTGCCTTCGAAGCCTCCCACTCGAGCGGCAGCACCCTGGCCAGCACGCGATCACCTGCGTGAGGAGAGCGCGCTCTTGGCTCGAGCGCGCAGCGAGCTACACAGTGGCAACCCGCGCGCAGCGCAGGCCACTCTGTTTCAAATGCAAAGCCAATTCCCCAACGGCGCGCTCAGCCAAGAACGCGAGGTCCTTGGCATCGAGGCGCTGGTAGCGCGCGGCAACGCGGCCGCTGCAGAGCGCAACGCGCGAACGTTCATCGTCGAGCACCCGGAAAGCCCGCACGCAGTGCAGCTCCTGCGGCGCTTCATGGAGTGAGCGCGAGAGCGCCGGGGCACGCTCACTCCACCGCTGTCCGCAGGCTGGCACATTGTGCGAGCCACCTCGGGGCATCGAGCTTGCCTTCGGAGAGCTCGGAAACCACGAGAAAAGGCTCGAAGACAGAGCGCTCGGACACGGCGCGCACGGGTTGGCCTGCGGGAGCGCAAAGCGTCACGACATTCGTGACTAAGTGACCGCCTCGCCCGCGCTAGAGACGGCTACAAGCTCCTACCGTCGACCTTCTTGATCTCGAGTGCGTCGTGCTCGACTCCCTCCAGGCAGCGCACGTTGATCATGTACGTCTTCCCGCCGTCCTTGCCGAAACCCCAGCCGAAGGAGCGCACGCCGCACGTCGCGCAAAACGGATGATGGATCTTGTGCTTGTTGAACAGGTAGTCGGTGACCGCGTCTTCACCGGATAGAAATGTGAGCTGCGCGGCTGGGACGAACGACATCAGGTAGCCCGCGCGCGAGCAGAGCGAACAGTTGCATTGCATCAAGCTTTCGAGCGCCGTCGTGACCTCGTAACGCACGTTGCCGCAGTGACAGGAGCCCGTATACGTCTTGGTTTCAGCCATGAGCTGCGCGTAACTCGATCCGCGCACGGCGTATTGTACAATCGCGCCAGAGTGAGCTCGACGCCCAGCACCCTCGGCATTCTCAATCCGCACGACGGGTTTTCCCGCTTCGCGCTGGAGCGCTATGCGCCCGGGCCCGCCCTCGCGCCATTTCTCGACAGCTACTGGAGCGTACGCTGGGACCTGCGTAACGAGCCGCCCTTCGAGCAGGAGATCTTGCCGCACCCGTGCGTCAACCTAGCGTTCGAGCTCGAGCGCTCCGCAGTTCACGGCCCGGGGACGCGCCGTTTCGTCGCACATCTGTCGGGCGCGGGCCGCGTCCTGGGCGTCAAATTCAAAGCCGCGGGCTTCTTGCCCTTCACTCGCCTGCCACTGACGGCTCTCGTCGATCGGGTGCTGCCCATCGACGAGGCGTTCGGCCGAGACAAGAGCCGCGTGCAAGCGCTCATCGACAGCGTACTCGAGGGGCAGGATCCTTTGCGCAATATCGCATTGATCGAGGCTTTCTTGTCGGAGAGCGAACCGCTCCGCGATGCGGACTTCGAGCTCGTCGAGCAGCTCGTGGCACTCGCTCGCGCAGACCGCGCGATCCGTCGCGCCGAGCAGCTCGCGCGGGTCGCTTCACTCTCCGTGCGCTCGTTGCACCGAATCTTCGAGCGCCACGTGGGCGTCGGTCCCAAATGGATCATCTGTCGCTCGCGCGTGCAAGAAGCCGCCGAGCGCGTCGCATCAGGCAACCAGGTAGACTGGGCTGCCCTTGCCCAAGAGCTCGGCTACCACGATCAATCGCACTTGGTCCGTGACTTCAAGGATCAGGTGGGCTTCACGCCAGCTGCCTACGCCGCGCGCTGCAAGGCCGCGGCGCGTGCCGGACTCGGCAGCCCGAAGTGGCCTTGAGACTGCACTGAGCTCAACGCCCTTTTCGCGTGGCGGGTTTCGAGCCACCTTCACTCCGCGTCAGCTCTTCTGCCAGCAATTCCGCGACCGCGCGGACCCGGGGGATCAGGAGCGCGCTCTTGGCGCACACCAAGTACAACCCGCTCGGCACGGGTCCAAAGCCGTGGATCGGCAACTCGACGAGACCCGTGTCGCGCGCGAAGCGGTGCGCGAAGCGAGCTAGAAAAATTGCCCCCAAGCCCGCTTCGGCAGCTCGCAGTTGGATCAAAAAATCGTCCGACGCGAAGGAAGGTCGAAAATTCGGAATCAGGCGCGCCAACGTGGGGTTCGGTTGCAGCGCGTCGAGCGGCGGCGCCCAGGCGATCCAATCCACCTGCGAGAGCTCGGGTGGCGCGCTGAAGCGCGCCGAATAAGCTCGTGCGACGAAGGGCGCTGCTTGCAGGTCGAGGGCGACCAGACACGTCAAATCGCGCTGCGCGGGGCGCTCCAAACGCAGCGCCAGATCGGCGTCGCGGCGCGTCAGGTCGAGGTAGCGCACGGTCGAGACCACCTCGAGCCGCACCTCGGGCAACCGCGCACGCATGAAGTGCGCGAAGGGTGCGAGGAACTCGAACGCAAGCCCCGGTGGCGCGGTGATGCGCACGACGCCTTGCAACGCGGTCTCGTTCTTTTCTGCCGCGCGCTCGAATTCAGTCGCCCACTCCGCCATGCGTCGTGCCGGCTCCAGCAAGCGTTCACCGAAACCGGTTAGCTGCGCGCCTTCCACACTGCGCAAGAACAGCGACTCACCCAATTGTGCCTCCAGCTCGACGAGCCGCCGACTGACAGTCGGCTGCGCGACGCGCAAACGCCGCGCCGCGGCGCTCAAGCTGCCGGCCTCGGCGACCGCCAGGAAGAGCCGCGCGTCATCCCAGCCTATATCCATATTTGCATGGTACCATGACACTTCAGTCAATTTCTATGCGCTATCGTGGGACCTAAGTTGGGCTCATGACGTTCCCCAAATTCTCACGCCGTGCTCAATTCATCGCATTTTTGGCGCTTCTCGCGCTCGCCGCGGCGGCGCTCGCCGTGTGCACCTGGCCTTCGTCCCGGCACGCGACCGAAGCGGCGCGTCTCGGCGTGCCCAGCTCCACCCAGGCCATGGAGGCCGTATTGGATCAGCCCGGTCCGATCAGCATCGAGACGGTGACCGGTGCGGACTGGCAGGTCGACCGCGCTGGCTTGATCAACCTGAAGCATCCCAAAGCGCGAACAGCA
>DATHOI010000675.1:0-6748 GCA_035485095.1 Polyangiaceae bacterium
GACCGCGACAGGCAGTCACCCATTCATCCTTGCTACACAAGCGTTTGTGCGCATTCTCGCAGGATTTTTTGGCCTGATAATAGGACAAGTAGGCTTGCGGCACGACGGAAGCACGCGACACCGCGCGCGGCTCGAACGTGTGCTCGCGCTGAAAGCTCGACAGCTCCGGCAAGGGCAAGGCGCGGGCGGCGGGCGCGCCGACGAGATCGCGCTCGCACAACCAAGTGTCGCGCACGCTCGCCGCGAGCTTTGGGCTGGGCGGATAGTACGGTGAGAGCGGCTCGCCCGTCTTTGCGTCTACCGTGGCCACCTCCCAGCGGTCGATGCAGAACGAGTGCACGCGGGCCATATCGGGAGGGCAGTGGCGAGCCACGGCGCGCGGCGCTTCCGCTCGCAGCGTACCGAAGCGGAACGCCGCCAAAGCGAAACAGAACGACGCGAGCCATCGGCGCATGCCGCGAAATACCAGCATTTTCGCCACGTCATGACGAGCGACAAATGCGCGCGGAGGCATGAATCAGCGCCGCGGCCCGCCGCACCACGCGCTCTCGGCGCCTAGTGGGCAATTGCAATTCGGAGCGCTGCGACGCATCTTCGAGAACGATGTCGACCGAGCTGGCGATCCAAGCGCAACGCCTCGCCGAACGGATCCGCGCCTCGACGGGGCTCGACGACGCGCGCATTCTGCACGCCTTCGCCAGCGTGCCGCGACACGAATTCCTGTCCGACGCCCAACGCCCGTTTGCATATGAGGATCGCGCTTTGCCCCTCGACGACGGGCAAACCATCAGCCAGCCGAGCATGATCGCAATCATGCTCAAGGAGCTCGAGTGTGAGCCCCACCAACGGGCGCTCGAGGTGGGGGGCGGCTCCGGCTACGCAGCGGCTATCCTCGGGCGTCTGGTCGCCGAGGTGTACACGGTCGAGCTGCGGCCGGCGCTTGCGGAGCGCGCACGGCTGAGCTTGGCCCGGAGCTTGGCCAACAACGTGCACGTCGTGCAAGGAGACGGCAGTCGCGGCTTGGCCGAGCACGCACCGTTCGATCGCATTTTGGTGTCGGCTGCGCCGAAGCGCGTCCCGGGCGCGCTCGTCGAACAGCTCTCGGTCGGCGGGCGCATCGCCATTCCCGTCGGTGACGAGCATGCTCAAACTTTGTTGGTTGGCCGAAAAACTGGGCCAAGCTTTCTGGATTGGCAGAAAACCGTGCCCTGTATCTTCGTGCCGCTCGTCTGTGATTGACGCGGCTTCTTTGCGCGGCGCGCGTTACGCTTTACGTCAGGCGGAGCCGACGGTCCGCGTCGTGAACGACATTGGAGTCGCGCCGACGCGCGCGTAAGCGCGTGCCCACAGATTCGCTGGCGCGTCGAAAACGATCTCCGCGTTCACGTCGGTGGGCAACCAGGCGCCGGTCTTGATCTCGTTCTCGAGCTGCCAGGGCCCCCAACCTGCATAACCCACGAGTGTTATTAACCCGTCCGGGATTTGGCCCGCCGCGATGATCTCCAAGACCTTACGCGAGGCGCTCGCGGTGATACCAGGCGCGACCTCGAGCTGACCCTCGAGCTCGGCGGGCAACGCGCCGCTCGGATAGAGGAGCCAGACTTGATCTTGCGACACCGGGCCGCCGACGCGCACCACACCGGGCAGGTCCAGCTCGTCGGTGACCAGCTCGGCACGCACGAGCAGCTCGGAGAGCGACATGGCCTGCTGCCCGTTCAACACCCAGCCGAACGCGCCTTCCGCGCTGTGTGCCGAAAGCAAGACGACGGAGCGCTCGAAGTTCGGGTCCGCCAGGGGCGGCGCGGCCAGCAACAGACCCGGAGCCAACACGGAAGACATGGCCAAGAACGCTAACGTGCTCGCCCGCCGCCGTCGATTCCACGAGTGCCGGCGCGCTCGACCGGCAACGGCTCGGCCCCCCGGACCGAGCGCCGACTTCGGCCACTTTGCCCGGGAAACGGCGGCATTTATCCGAGAAAAAGCCGGAACTTTGGGCCCGGCGCGCCTCGCGCGAAAGCCGCGTGTCATGGCCGAGAGCTTGCTGATAGAGTGACCCGGGTCGATGCGTGTCACCTTTTATGGCGTTCGGGGTTCGGTTCCGTCACCTGGGCCGCAGACTGCTCGCTATGGAGGGAACACCTCCTGCGTAGAGGTGCGACTCTCTGATGGCTCGGTGTTGGCGCTCGATGCGGGCACCGGTCTGCGTCAGATGGGCAACCAATTGCTGCGTGAAGGTCGACCTTCGCCGGTACATTTGCTGCTCTCGCACACGCACTGGGACCACGTGCTCGGGTTGCCCTTCTTTGGACCTTTATGGGGCAAAGACAACCACATCTTCGTGTATCCGCTGGCGAATGAGGCGCAGGAGCGCTTCCAGCGCAACATCTTCGACGACATCCACTTTCCGGTGAGCGTCAACGACATCCCCGCACGCATGGAGTTCGTGAAGCCGGACGCGCCAACCTGGCGCATCGGGTCTGCCACCGTGACGCGCATCATGCTCAACCATCCGGGTGGTGCTCAGGGCTTCCGGATCGACGACGACGGCGGCACGTCTCTCGCGTACATCACGGACAACGAGCTACGCGCTGGGAAAGCCCTAGTTACAGTCGAGGAACTCGCGCGCTTCGCCGACGACGTCGACGTGCTCATCCACGACTCGCAATACCTGATGTCCGACATGCCCCACAAACATGGCTGGGGCCATTCAGTGGTGGACGACGTCTTGAACCTGGGCGTGCTCGCCGAACCCAAGCGTTTGATTTTGTTTCATCACGACCCGGATCGCACCGACGACGCGTTAGACGCGATCGGCCAGCGCTCGCAGAGCTGGATCACCGAGCACGCCAAGGGCACGGAAGTGATCGTGGCTAGCGAAGGCTTGGCTCTGGAAGTGGCGGACAAGTAGCGCCCTTTTCTTGGGCGAGCGCGCCGACCTCGGCCAGCCTCTGTGCAAAGAAACGCCGCTCTGCCGGGTTGCGAGCTAGGGCGAGCGCTTCGCTGAAGTGATTCGTGGCGCGCTCTAGACGCAACGCGCGCTGCTCCAAATCCCCCAGGGCCGCGAAGTAGAACGGGTAGCTTGCGAGCCGTTCGCGCTGCTCGAGACCATGGAGCGCGTCGAGACCGCGCTCCGGACCGTCGCGCTGAGAAAGCGCAATCGCGCGATTGAGGCCAATCACCGGACTCGGACGCAGGCGCAGCAGCAGATCGTACAACTCGACGACGCGCGCCCAATCGGTGTCTGCCGTGCGCGCGGCAGCAGCGTGCTCCGCGGCGATCCCGGCTTCCAAATGATATTCCGACACGCGATTGCCCGTGGCCGAGCGGTCCAAGAGCTGCAGCCCCTGCGCGATGAGCTCGCGATCCCAAGCCGCACGCGCGCGGTCGTCGAGCGGGCCCAGGTTGCCTGCAGCGTCCAAGCGCCCGGGCAGGCGGGCGGCATGAAGACACAAGAGCGCACAGAGCGCGTAAGTCTCGGGCAGCTCGCTCGCGGGGTGCTCGAGCAGCAAAGCGCCTAGGCGCAACGCCCAAGCACACAGCTCGGAGCGCACCGCCGTTTCCGGATGCGCGCCGTGATACCCCTCGTTGAAGAGCAAATAGAGCGCACGCTGCACCGCGCTCAAGCGTTCAGCGACCGCCACGGCGCCGCCGCTCATGTCGAACAGCGCGCGCGCTCGAGCCAGCGAGGCCTTGCCGCGTTGCAGTCGCTTTTCCATGGCGGCCTGCGAGCACAGGAATGCGCCCGCGGTTTCGCTCACGCTGAAGCCGCACAGAATGTTCAGAATCAGCGCGATTTGCACGTCCTCCGCAAGCTCCGGCGCGCAGCACGTGAACATCATGCGCAGTAGATCGTCTTTGATGGCGTGCTCCGTGAATAGCTCGGACACGCTTGGCGCCAGTGACCATTCTGTCTCGAGCAAGCGCCCGAGATCGGGAGCAAATACGCGCGCAGTACGCTCGCGCCGCAGTAGATCCAGCGCGCGGTGCTTGGCAGTGGTCATCAGCCACGCCGACGGATTGTCGGGCACGCCTTGAAACTTCCAGACCTCGAGCGCGCGACACAGCGAGTCCTGCACCACGTCCTCAGCCAACGCCAGGTTGTGGACGCCGAAGAGACGCGTGAGGGCAGAGACCATGCGCCCTGCCTCACGCCGAAAGAACTGCTCGGAAATCTCCACTACATGTTCATCTGCATGACTGGGCGCACTTCTACGAAGCCCCCGCTGTCGAAGATCGGACAACCTTTAGCCACTTCGGATGCCGCCGCGAGGTCTCTGACCTCGATCAGCATGAAGCCGCCAATCAGATCTTTCGCTTCCGCAAATGGGCCATCGGTGATCGTTTTCTGGCGCGTGACCACCTGACCGCCGCGCTCGAGCGGTTGCCCACCCTTGAAACAGCCCTGGGCTTTGAGCTCTTTCATCCACTCGCCCCAGCGTTGCATCCGCTTCTGCATTTGGTCCGCCGAACCTTGCGGCTGATCGCCCCGAAAGAGCATCACGAACTCGGCCATGTAGTCGGTCTCCTGTTTTGAGGAAGCGTGACTTTGCTTCGGGACTATGACGCTCGACGCGACACGCAGTGGACACATTCCGCGAAAAAATAACTCAGGCAATCATGGCCAGAATTGCCTGAATCTACCGCCGCAACGCTGGTCACTGATTGTTGCGCTGGGGGAAAAGTGCGTTCCGAAATGCGGGCTATGGCAGGGCAGCAGTTCGGGGTAACAATCCCGGCCCATGAGAACATCTCAAATGTCTTTTTGTGCTCTGATGATCTTGACCGCGGCTGCCTGCGGCGGGTCGCCACCACCAGCGCCCGAGGCGCCCCCAGCGGCTTCGGCTGCGCCCGCCGAACCGGCACCGACCGCAGCCGCTCCCGCCGAGGCACCCAAGCCCGCTGAGACTGCCGCTGCTCCCGCACCGGAAGCTCCCGCCGCGCCCGCGCACGACATGTGGAAGAAGGAGTTCACCAAAGACGAAGCCGTCGCGTTCATGAAGAAGAACGTCGTCCCCGAGATGGAACCCGTGTTCAAGGGTTATGACGCGAAGATGTTCGACAAGTTTAGCTGCAAGACCTGCCATGGTCCGGCCTTCAAGAACCCGCACGACTTCCTACCCAAGCTGATCTTCAAGGATGGCAAGATTACCTCGTTCGAGAAGAAGCCAGAGATCTCGAAGTTCATGGCCGAGCAGGTCGTGCCGCACATGGCGACCGCGATGGGTATGAAGCCGTTCGATCCGGCGACCAAAGAGGGTTTCGGCTGCGGCGGCTGCCACACCGTCAACATGAAGTGAGCGCGTCCGGCGCGCTTCTGAAGCACCAGGAATGGGCTGGAAAAGCCGGCCCATTTCGTGATTCGGTTCGCGCCAGCTTCGGGCGCGCGATGCTCGAGGTCGCCAAGCGCCGCGCTTCGACGCCGATCCTCGAAGCCAGCGACATCATCGAAAGCATTCCGAAGTCCGCGGCTAAAGTTGAGTCGGCGCGGCAAAACGCCGCAAAAATGCAAAATCGATTGCTCATCGGCGCGCGTCCCGTCAGCATTTGGCGATGTCGAATCGCCTGTCGAGGGATAGCGAGGACGCAGCCAAGGTGCTGTCGGCTCTGCGCGATAAGTACCACCCGCACGAAGCGTTGCCTGAGAAGTTGAGCGCAACCGAGGACCTGCGCGCGAAGCTGGTCAATGTCGCCAGCGGGATACGAAAGTGGAGCATCAAATCGGCGGGGGAGGAGACACAGGTCAGCCTGCAAGATGCGGGCACGGTCCACGTTCGCACCGACACCAGGACCGGCCAAATCGAGCTTTCGCTGGACGGAAAAAGCTTTCAGCCCGCACTGCTCGAATACGACCCAGTGAATCGTGAATGGGTGGGTAGCGAGCTCGACTCCGAGATCGTGTTACCAGCCGGTGAACGGCGACCCCACAAGGCCGCCTTGGTCGCACTAGCCGAGCAACTGGTGAGCTTGCTCAGCAAGCCACGGGGCCTCTAGATCTCGTGTGCGCGAGCGTGCCGGCCTGCGCCGTGCAATAAAACGGGTCGTGGCACGGACACGCCTGCTCGCGTCCCTCGGCTTGGTCTGCGCGCTCGGCTGTCGAGCATCGCAAGTCGCCGAGCACGACGCAGCGCCGACACCGACACCGACCAGAGCCGCGCGCACTCCTGAGCTGATTCGGCGCGAGGGCAATCATTTGCTCGGCGCGAGCTCGGCCTACCTGCAGCAGCATGCGCACAACCCGGTCGATTGGTACGCGTGGGGGCCGGAAGCGTTGGCGCTTGCAGTAAAGCTCGACCGGCCGATCTTCTTGTCGATCGGATATGTGTCGTGCCACTGGTGCCATGTGATGGAGAAAGAGGTCTTCGAGCAAGACGACGTGGCGCGTTACTTGAACGAGCATTTCATCTCGATCAAAGTCGATCGCGAAGAACGTCCTGATTTGGACGCGGTGTACATGGACGCTGTGCAGACCATGACTGGCAGTGGCGGCTGGCCAATGACGGTCTTACTCACTCCGTCGCTACGGCCCTTCTTCGGCGGCACGTATTTGCCGCATGCCCAATTTTTACAGGCTATTCATGCTGGGGCGGAGCAATTTCTGAGCGATCGCAACGCGGTCGAAAACCGCGGCGCACAGGTGTACGGCAGGATTGCGGCCGCTCAGCCCGCGGCGGCACGAGCCGCGCTCGGCTTGGACGAGCTCCACGCGATCGCGCGCCGAGCCTTGGAGGATATCGACCCGACGTGGGGC
>DATHOI010000676.1:0-3733 GCA_035485095.1 Polyangiaceae bacterium
CGCAGCCGCAACAAGGCTTTCCGTCACGATACAGAACGAAAAGCGACAATGTGCGCTCCAACTAGCGGGCCCCAATTCTCGTAGCAACTGAACGCGAGCCCGCGCCGATGGTCCGTTATCATCATGCGTCGGCGCGCGTTCGGAATCTGCCTGTGTGTGCTCGGCCTCGCTGTGAGCGGTTGCCACTCCGCGCTCGACGACGCCATGGGCTCCTATGCGGACGCGCGCTACCCCACCGCAGCCGCGCAGTTTCGCGCGCTCGAGCGCAGTGCGCACCAGCTCCCAGCGCCTGATTTCGCGAGCTACGCGCTGTACCGCGGCCTCACGCACCTCGCCCTGGGCGATGCACGCGCCGCCGCGCGCTGGCTCGGCTACGCCAAGCAGTGCGCCGATCGCAATCCGGAACTCTTCAATGACGACGATCGCGGCGCGCTGCTCTCCGCGTGGCGCAGCATGGGGCACATGCCGGGTGAACCGGGCCTGTGACTGGGCCTTGATGGTCGCGCTGAGTGGCGCGCTCCGTCGCAGCCTTCGGCGTCGCGCTCCGTCGCAACCTTCGGCGTCGCGCTCCGCGCACCGAAACTTGGTGGTGGCCAGATTTGAAATCCAGCCGTGCTGTCGCCTAGCGTTTCCTAGCGCCGAGACGTCCGACCCGACTGACCCGACTGACCCGACTGACCCGACTGCTCCGCGACGCGAATCTGATGTTTAAGTTTAGACTTCGGATTTGAAGTGAAATGCGCGCTGGTTGACTCTCACGCGCACTGCATTAGGAGCCGATCAGTCCGACTTTGGCCTCGTACACGAGTCGACCGAGCTCCGCGTCGGTGACCACGAAGCTGTAGTCATTGGGGACTTGGATGATGGCGTCGCGCTTGTTCTTGAGGATCGAGCGCATGCCTTTGTCACCGCCCAGGAATTTGAGCTTCACGCTGCTGGCCGAGTCCTCCGCCAGGTCGACGCGCGCGGAATACACCTCGTCGAGTCGACTGCCATCGCGCTTGTAGATGATGCACGACCAGTGACTGCCGTCCTTCTTGAAGCGCAGCACGTCGGCCTTGAACGCGTCGCGCGCTTCGGCCATGCATTTGGCGATCGCTTCGTCATCCGTGCCGCCTTTGTCGCTGCAAGTCTTGCGCGCGGTCTCGAGCGGCGCGGAGCCCGAGTAATTGATCAAAAATGCCGTGTCCGGGCTGGTCAGGATCTCGATCGGTGGGCGCGACGGCTTTTCTACCGCCTCGGGCTCTGGCTTCTTTTCTGGAGCCGGCGCTTCGCTCGCGCTGGGGGCCGGCGTGGGCGCCGGCTCGTTCACTGAGCCGGCGTCGGGTGTGGCGGGCGGCGCGGGCACGGCTGCGGCCGTTGCCGCGACGGGCGGAGCGGCGGGTGTCGGCGCGGGTGCGGCGCACGCCGCGAGCCCGGCGCCTAGAGCACAAACCCAAAATCCAAATCGCGTCTGCATGGTCGACCTCGGTCCTCCGGCACTCATTGTGTCATAGCTTTTGCGCGATGCGCTCCGACTCTTCCCAGAGCCGGGTGGCGAGCGCCGCATCGTAAGAGACCGCGCTCGACTTGGCGATGTTGCAATCGGCGAAATATTCGCCGCTCACGCCGTCGAGCTCGGGGCGCGTTGCGACGTAGCATTGAGTCGCGGCGCCTTCGGCTTCGCTCTTCAGAAAAAGCGGCTCGGCGAGCGCGAGCGCCACTCGTGCGAACGACGCCATGCTGCGACCGAGGTTGGTCTTGATCACGCCGGGGTGCAGCGCGTTCGCGGTTTTCTGTGTCCCTTTGAGGTGTTTTGCCAGCTCCTTCGCGAACAACAGATTGGCGAGCTTGGACTGCCCGTAGGCGGTCCAAGGACTGTACTTGCGCTCGCCCGACAAGTTGTCGAACTCGATGCCGACCTTCGGCGCGCGGACATGCGCGCCGCTGCTCAGCATCACGACGCGACCCTTCTCCGTCAGTTGATCGAGGAGGCCGGTCACGAGCAAGAAGTGACCGATGTGATTGGTGAAGAACTGCAGCTCGTAGCCGAAGGCCTGCTGCAATGTCGGGAGCGCCATGATGCCCGCGTTGGCGATGATGGCGTCGAGCGCGACGCCCTCTTGCTTGAGAGCGGCAACGCAGCCGCGCACTGATTTCGGATCGGACAGCTCGCACTCGAGCGGCACGATCACGCCAGGGACGCGGTGCGCAGCGGCTTCCGCCTTCTCCTTCGTGCGGCCGGTGGCAAACACGCGACCGCCGCGCTGGGCGAGCACACGCACCGTCTCGAGCCCGAGGCCGGACGTGCTGCCGGTGACGAGAAAATTCTTGCCCTTCAGCGCCAAGCCCTGAGTCACGACTTCAGCCGTCGAGCCGTAGCCGTAGCCGCTCGGGCCTTTGCCCTTCAACATGGCGAGCACACTCATCGGGAACTCCTCGCGTTTTTATGGCGCAAAACGACGCCGAACGGCACCGTGCCGCCGTTCCGAAGAGCGGCGCAAGTCAGTCGCTCGATACACCTCCGCTACAATGACGTGATCGGTTGGCCGGGTTTCACCCGCTAATAAGGAACCCCGTGAAGATCCCACTGATTCCGGTCAAGTTCGACGAATTTAGGACGACTGGCCGCTACGCACTGCGCGGCGGCGGACGCACTGCGCTCGGATTGCTGGGCGCGCTGACCCTATGCTTGGGCTTCGCTGCAGCTTGTTCGAGCGACGCGGCGTCGACCGCTAGCGGCAATCCGTCGGGTGGCTCTGCGCAGGCCGGGACGAGCACGTCAGGCGGCATGCCTGGCGCCAGCGGCACGGCGAGCAGCGGTGCCGGCGCGCTCAGTGGGAGCGCAGGCAGCGGCGAGACCGCGGGCAATCCAGCCGGCGCGAGCGGCAGCGGCGGCTCTGGTGGCATGTTGGGTTCGAGCGGCGCGAACGCGGGCGGCGTCGGTGGTGGCGCCGCGGGCTCCGCCGGCGCCACGGCGGCCTGCGTCACGTCCGGCAGTGAGCTGTGCGACGACTTCGAGACCGGGCAGCTCGACGCGCAACGCTGGACGCAAAGCACGTCGAGCATGACGTCGATCGCGGTGGAAGCCGGCCACGCCCACAGCGGCCAATATGCCGTGCACCTCAAGTTCGTAGCGGGCAACCAAAACACGGTGACCATCACGGAAGGCGTCACCTTCCCTGCCACGCCCAACAAATTCTATTCACGCATGTGGGCCTACTTTGCGCCGGACATTCCCAAAGCAGCGACCGGGGACTTTCACACCGGCTTCATGATGGGCGGCGGCAACAACGACAAGGGCACGACCACGCTCGGTATGGGCATGATCGGCTCGGACCAACAATACCTCGGCTACTCGATCTTCTTTGGCGACCCGAAGTACGAATTTGGACCTTGGTCGAACACGCGCATCGTGCCCAACCAGTGGCTGTGCATCGAGCTGATGGAAGACGGCAGCGACCCGACGACGGAAGTGCGCAAAGTCTGGCTGAACGATACCGAGCTAACCGACATCGAGAGTGACTCCGCGAAGGCCGGCGGCACCGCAAATCCCAATCATTTGCCGCCGAAATTCGACAAAGTGACGTTCGGCGTCACCGAGTACCATCCGATCCCGACGCTCACGGACATGTGGATCGACGACGTGCGCGTCAGCAGCCAGAAGATCGGCTGCACCAAGTAGTCGCTTCGTTTGCGCGAGCGGGCACGGGCCACGGCGCTGAGCCCGCGTCACTGCCAGGGGATGGCGTCG
>DATHOI010000677.1:0-10503 GCA_035485095.1 Polyangiaceae bacterium
GTCAGCTTCAAGACTCAACTCACGGGCAACTTCGTCGGAGCTCAGAATGACGGCGGGGGTGCGGTGATCGCGACTGCGACCGTCGCGCAAGCGTGGGAGACATTCTCGCTGATTGATAGCAATGGCGGCACGTTGCAGAGCGGAGACAGCGTGTTCGTGCGGGCCGGAAATGGCCAATATTTCCAGGCGCTGAACGGTGGCGGCTCCACGTTGAACGCGGGTAGCAACAACCAGCTCGGCTGGGAGACGTTCAAGATCGTCAAACAGAGCGGCAGCGGTACCATCAACTCAGGTGACGTCGTGGGGCTACAAGCCAGCACTGGCAGCTGGGTCTCTGCCGCGAACGGCGGCGGAGGCACGGTGTTCGCGTACGGCGGCGCGCTTGGCTCGTGGGAGAGTCTGATCATCTCCATCGGCGGTAGCGCTAGCGGCGGCGGTGGCAATCCCCCGAACGTGCCCGGTCAGCCGACGCTGCCCAACGGTCGCGGCGCGACCCTCAACTTCGTCGAGTACGAGGCGGAGAACATGAGTACGAATGGCGCGGTGCTCGCGCCGACGCGCACGTTCGGGCAATCTGCCGCGGAGGCCTCGGGCCGAAGCGCGGTGCGCCTCTCGAGCACCGGCCAATACGTGCAGTTCTCGAACGCGACGGACACGAACTCGATCGTCGTGCGCTACTCGATCCCGGACGGCGGCGCGGACTACTGGGCGACGCTCGGCGTGTACGTCAACGGCGCGCTCCGCACGCGGCTTTCGCTCACGTCCCGCTATTCCTGGACCTACGGCGGGGACAACGACTTCAACCAGCCCGATCAAAACGATCCCAGCCTCGGAAACGCGCACCACTTCTACGACGAAGCTCGCGCGCTCATCGGGGACGTTCCGCTCGGTGCGACGGTCATGCTGCGCAAAGACGGCAGCGACACGGCCGGCTACTACGACATCGATCTCGTCGATATGGAGCAAGTACCAGGTCCCATTGGTCAACCCGCTGGGTACCTCTCGCTCACCAGCGATTGCGGGGCGACCCCGAACGATAGCAGTGATGATTCGAACGCCATCCAGAGTTGCGTCGATCTCGCACGCGGCCAAGGGCGCGGCCTGTATATCCCGCAGGGCACGTTCAACAGCTTCAGCAAGGCGATCAGTGTGGCGGGCGTGACCATTCGCGGCGCGGGGATGTGGTACTCGACCATCTACGGCTACAACGCGCACTTCGACTGCTGGGGCAACAATTGCCAATACTACGACTTTGCCGTGACGGGCGATTCGACTCAGCGCATCGACACCGCTACTGACACGGCCTTCGGAGGCAACGGCAGCTCCGGCGTGGTCCTCGATAGCATTTGGATCGAGCACACGAAGACCGGCTACTGGACGGGAGCGAGTACCAACGGTCTCGTCATTCGCAACTCGCGCATTCGCGACCTATTCGCGGACGGCGTGAACCTGTACGGCGGCTCGAGCAACTGTACGCTCCAAAATATCCACGCACGCAATACTGGTGACGACGCCTTCGCCGGCTGGTCCGACAGCGCGAACGGCCAAGGGCCAGACTCGAGCGACGTGATTCAGAACAACTACGTGCAACTGCCGTGGCGGGCCAATTGCTTCGCGCTTTACGGTGGCCAAAACAATCAGATCAGCGACAACGTGTGTGCTGACGTCGTACAATACCCGGGCATTTTACTGGCGCGGCAGTTCAACTCATTGCCGTTCTCGGGCACCACGACGATCGCACGGAACACGCTGATCCGCGCTGGGGCCTGGGCCTACAACCAAGAACAAGGCGCGCTCAAGATCCAGGCGGACCAGGCCTCGATCAGCGGTATCAGCGTGACGGATCTGGACGTGCAGAGCCCGACCTATTTCGCCGTGCACGTGCAGGGAACCAATGCCATCAATGGCGTCACGCTGAGCAACGTGACCGTGTCGAGTCCGGGCGAAGGCGTGTTTTTCCTGAACTCGGGCGCGAACGGCAGCATGAGTGCGGACCACGTGGTCGCCAGCGGTTCGCCGAACGGCGTGCGCGACGACACAGGCGGCGCATTCAACTTGATTCGCGGCGCTGGTAACTCCGGGTGGTGATGAAACTCGGAATTCCCAGCTTCAGCTTGTTCCTCGCGGTTGGCTGCAACTTGCTGAAGGCCGATCCAGCCCCGTCTCCCTGCGCGCTGAGCGTTGCGGGGAGCACTTCCGTTGCCGCTAGTGGCAGCGTGGGGAGCGGGGGCAGCGGCGTCGCCGGCCTGGGCGGAGCGGATGGCGGCTCGACTGCCGGTGGCGCACTAAATAGTGGCAACGGCGGCAATGGCGCGGCTGCGGCCACGGGCGGCGCGTCTGCGGCGAGTGGGGGCAGCGGCACGCTGCCCGATTCGACGGCGTGCGGCCAATTGCCGGTCGCCCAATGCTCGGGCAACGCCAACTGTGCAGCGCTGAGCGGGCAACGCATCGCCGACAGCATGGGCTGCGTCGAGGCGCTCGAGGTCGTGGCCTGCGGAACGAATCAAGGCTGCATGCCAACGCCAACGCGTGCCACCGATCCGACGAGCATGGATTGGATCTTCCCGAGCACGTGCATCCCCGCTGGTTGGAGCAACTCGACGAGCGCCGGCACTCGTTTCGACCCTTGTCCCACTTCGTCCGGCGGCACGAGCGGAGGCGGTGGCAGCCCCGGAGGCGCCAACGGCGGCAGCAGTGCCGGGGGCGCAGGTGCAGGCCCATAACGCGCTTCGCTGCGCCGAGCGCCGACACACTCCACCGCTCTGGAAAGATGAATCGAGTCCAAAATGATGCCCTCTTGGAGAAAAGTCCCATGAAAGATTGCCTCGTCCGTCACGGCGCCATGCGGGTTGCTGCGTGCACTTGGGGTGCGCTGCTGACTGTCTTGGGTTGTGGCTCGATTCCTTCGGGCGAAACAGTCGATAGCAAAACGGAGCAGGCGCTGACCGTTTCCGGCATCACACTGCAAACGGTGCTCTCGCCGCACTTCGTCGGTGCGCAGAACAACGGCGGCGGCGCGGTGGTCGCCACCGCCACCGTGGCGCAAGCTTGGGAGACGTTCACGCTCATCGACGTCACGGGAAGCACGCTCCAAAGCGGGGACAACGTGTTCGTGCAGGCTGGAAATGGGCAATTTTTCCAGGCTCTGAACGGCGGTGGCTCCACGCTGAACGCAGGCAGCAACAACCAACTCGGCTGGGAAACGTTCAAAGTCGTCAAGCAGAGCGGCAGCGGGCCCATCGGTAACGGCGACATCGTCGGCTTTCAAGACAGCACCGGCAGCTGGATTTCCGCTCAAAATGGCGGTGGCGCGTCGGTGTTCGCCTACGGCGGAGCGCTCGGTTCGTGGGAGCAATTTCGGATCAATGGGTTGCCCGTTGCGAGCGTTGGCCCCACGACGGTGAACGGCGTGAGCTTCCGCACGCAAGCCACGGGTAACTTCCTCGGTGCGCAGAACGACGGTGGCGGGGCGGTGATCGCGACTGCCACGGTGGCTCAGGCCTGGGAGACGTTTTCGTTGCTCGACGTGAACGGCGGCTCGCTCGACAGCGGCGACAGCGTGTTCATCCGCGCGGGCAACGGTCAATACTTCCAGGCGCTGAACGGCGGGGGTTCCACGCTGAATGCCGGCAGCAACAACACGCTGGGCTGGGAGACCTTCAAGGTCGTCAGGCAGGCCGGCGGCGGTACCGTTCAAACGGGCGATATCGTCGGCTTGCAGGACAGCACCGGGAGCTGGGTCTCCGCACAGAATGGCGGTGGCGGCAGCGTGTTCGCTTACGGTGGTGCTCTCGGTTCTTGGGAGAGCCTCGCTATTGGGATTGGCTCGCCCGCATCTGGGCCGGCGAGCGGGCTCGGCTCGATTTTGAGCCAAGGCACCTTCGATGCGATGTTCCCGAATCGCAACGGCTTCTACAGCTACTCGGGCTTGCTCAGCGCGGCCGCTACGTTCGGTGCGTTCGCCAATACGGGAGACATCACTGCGCAAAAGCGCGAGGTCGCCGCATTTTTGGCCAATGTCGGCCAGGAAACGGGCGACCTCGTGTACATCGACGAGATCGACCAGGCGCCGTATTGCTCCTCGAGCAGCGATTGTCCGTGCGCACCGGGCAAGGAGTACTTCGGCCGTGGCTCGCTGCAGATCAGTTGGAACTACAACTACTGCGCGGCCGGCGCAGCCCTAGGCCTAGACTTGCGCGGGAACCCCGATCTCGTTTCGCAGGATGCCACCGTCGCTTGGCGCACTGGTCTTTGGTTTTGGATGACGTCGGCCGGCGCCGGGGCGCGCCCCGCGCACGACTCGATTGTAGACGGCGATGGGTTCGGCGAAACCATCCGCACGATCAACGGCTCGCTCGAATGCAACGGCGGAAATCCGGACGCGGTCAATGCACGTGTTGGCCGCTACCTGAATTTCTGCGGCATGCTCGGCGTGGATCCAGGCAGCAATCAGGGTTGCTGAGCCGCGCGCCTTGAACGGCGGCCCGGAGAGCTGCTACGCTGCGCTGATTTTCGGGGTCTTGAACGATGAATCGGTGGGATTTTGCGAATTTCGGCGCGGCGCACGCACAGCCGCTCGTGCCCCGTTACTTCCAGCACGCGCTGTTCTGTCTCTGTCTTGGGGCTTGTGCGCCGTACGGCGCGCGCCCGCAAAGTCCAGCGCAGGGCGGTCATGCTTGGGTGGAAGCGAGCTCCGAGCATTTTCGGGTGCTCGCCGATCTGCCAAAGGAAGAGGCGATCGGGGTCGCGCAAGAGCTCGAGGAAAACTTGCGCGCACTCGAGCTAGTTGCGTTCTCGACGTCGCGCGTGCCGGTCGACCCGACCACGGTGGTCGTATTCGCGGAAGAGAGTGATTTTCACGCCTTCGCGCCCACGGACCTCGACGGCGTCTTCATGCAGGGCCTGTCGTTCGACCTCGAGCCTTCGCGTTTCTTGGTACTGCACGGCAAGCTCTCGCAGTCCTCGCGCATCACCTGCGTGCACGAGCTGACTCATGACTTGTTCGAACGCAATTTCGGCGCCGCGCCGCCTTGGCTCCACGAGGGCTGGGCCGAATATTATTCGACGATCGAGCTCGAGCCGGAGCGCGTGCTCGTCGGTCGAGGCTTGCCGCGGCTGACGTTCACCGAAGAGCCCCAGCTCGTCGGCCGCATCGCGAGCAACGGCGTTCAGGTGGTGGCGATGCCAATCGCGCTGGTGGCTCCGCCGAGCGAGCTATTGGGCCTTGGTGGCGACGAGTTTTACCGCGCCGCCTTGCTGCCGAATCCAAGTGAAGACGACAAATTGCGCGAGGCATCGCTGTACATCGGCTCGTGGGCGCTCGTGCACATGCTGCTCGACGGCCCGGAGCCTTACCCGACGCGTTTCAAGCGCTTCATGGACGAAGTCCGCAACGATCGCGTGGAGCCCGCTTGGGAACGCGCGTTCGCGGGCGTGAGTAGCGCCGACTTCGATCGCGATTTCCGCCACTACCTCAGCGAGCGAACTCTCGCGACGTTCGAATACGCCCGCCCCAAGGACGACTCGTCGAGTCCGATCACGACCCGCACGATGAGTGATGCCGAAGTGCGCGTGCTCTGGGCGCGCTTGTCGTCGCTCCCTGGCGAGAAGGGCGCGGGCGCCGAGAGCGACCTGGACGAGGCGGTGCGTGAAGACCCGACCTCGGCAGACTCGCATTACTTTCGCGGGGCGTTTCTGTTGAAGAAGGGGCGCTTGGACGAAGCCGAAAGCGAGTTCTCGCAAGCGGCATCGCTCGCGCCGAACGAGCCTCGTTATCTGCATGGTTTGCTCTCGCTGCGCATCGCGCGCTTACCCAAGAATGTGCCCGTACCCGCTGGCGATCCCGCGATTGAGCTCGCCGCGCAGCTCTCGCGCGTCGCGCATTCCGCGATCGAGTTTTACACGGTCTCGTCGGTGAACTTGGGTTCGGGCGATCGCGCAGCGGCACTCAAGTTTGCCAAGCGCGCCGTGGCGCTCGACCCGATCGATTCGCAAATGCTCGACGGCAAAGCCCGAGCGCTCGCCGCGCTCGGGCGCTTTCAAGAAGCCGCCGACACCGAGCGCTCTGCGCTCGCGTTTCTACGTGAGGGACAGAGAGGAAGCGCCCCGCTGCTCGGCAAGCGTTTGAAAACCTATGAGCGCAAGGCGCTCGACCACGAGCACGATCACTGAGCTTCCGCGAAAAACAGTGTCGGCGAACTCGCGAATCGTCCTAGGGCGAGGTGACGCTCAGTCCACTGCCGTAGATGAGGCTACGCCTCGTCCCACTCCGGCATCGACCAAACTTCGCGCTTGCCGGCCGCTTCCCAGACTTGAAAATCCTCATTGGCAAGCAGCGAATCGGCGTAGCGTTGAGTCTCGCGGCCGAGCGTCACTGCGTAGCTCCGAAATCGAGTGGCAACGGGGGTGAAGAAAGCGTCAGGGATAGTCGGGGTGGCGCCGAACAGGTAGGGCCCGTCTCCCGCAAAGCGCGCATAGAGCTCAGTCCACAGCGCCTCCATGCGTGCGATTTCGCGCGCGACGTCTTCACTCCACCGACGCGGCTCGGCGCGACGGCGAATATTGCACGGTAGCTTCGAGCGCAGCGCGCCGAAGCTCGAGTGCATCTCGCAGGTTGCCGCGCGGGCGTAGGCGCGCGCCGTTTCGTCACGCGGCCAAAGGGTCGGTACTCGTTCCGCTGCCCATTCTGAAATCGCGAGTGAATCGCCGATGATCTCGCCATCCCAATGCAGTGCGGGCACCGTGCCAGACGGCGAAATCGCTAGCACGGCGGACATCTGACGCTGCGTGTAGCCAGGGCCGCCCAGCTGAATCACCTGGGTTTCAAAGGCGATCTTTGCCCATCTGAGCACGAGCCACGGACGCATCGACCAAGACGAATAGTTCTGATTGCCAATGTACAGGACCGGTCGCATCGCTCCGAAATAGCACGAAGTCGCAGGCGCGCTTTATGGAGAAATGACCAAGCGTACGCGGGCGCATTGGGGCTACCCTGTCGAGTGGGTCGTCGGCTTGGCCTCGATTCAGACCGCCTTCGGTGAGCTCTCGGATGCGGAGCAGCTCGACCTGTATCGCGCGCGTAAGCAGCACAAGTTATGCACGGTGTTTTTGCACGAGCTGGCCCACACCTCGCACTCGCCGAGCGCGCGAAGTTGAAGAGCCGGATTCTGCGCTCAATTCTGCGTCGCCGCGGCGCGCTTTAGAAGCAGGGCGCGTTCGCGATCGTTCCTCGTGAGCGAGGCAGCGCGTTCGAGCTCGGCGCGTGCATCGGCCTTGCGACCCAGACGTGAAAGGAAGTCGGCGCGTACCGCCGGCACGAGGTGATAGCCGGCGAGTGCCGGCAGATTCGCGAGCTCGTCGACGATCGCGAGGCCCGCCGCGGGCCCGTGCGCAAACGAGATCGCGACCGCGCGATTCAGCTCGATGACCGGCGATGGCGTCGTCGTCGCCAGCTGGTCGTAGAGCGCGACGATGTGCCGCCAATCGGTGTCCTCCGGCGTTCGCGCGCGCGCATGACACGCGGCGATCCCGGCTTGCAGCAGATGCGGCCCCGGCGTGCCACCGAGCGCTTCGCCGCGTTGCAAGGCTACTAAACCGCGCTCGATCAGAAAGCGATCCCAGCGCGCCCGGTTCTGCTCGAATAGTGGGACCGGCGTACCGTCTGGCAACGTGCGCGCAACGGTGCGTGAAGCCTGAATCTCCATCAGCGCGACGAGGCCATGAACTTCGGCTTCGCTCGGCAAAAGCTCGGCCAGGATGCGGCCGAGGCGAAGTGCGTCTTCGCACAGGGCAGGCCTCATCCAGTCGCCACCGGCCGTCGCGGCGTAGCCCTCGTTGAACACGAAATAGACGACCTCGAGCACGGAGCTGAGCCGCTCGGCGAGCTCTTTGCCGCGCGGCACTTCGAACGCGGCGCCCGATTCGGCGAGTGCCTTCTTTGCGCGCACGATGCGCTGCGCGGCGGTCGGCTCCGGAATCACGAACGCGCGCGCGATCTCTTCCGTGGTGAGGCCGCCGACGACTCGAAGCGTCAAGGCAACGCGGCTCTCGGCGCTCAGCAAAGGGTGGCAGGACGCGAAGATGAGACGCAGGAGGTCGTCACCAACGTCGTCATCGGCCGCCTCCTCGATCGCGTCTGCTGTGCGTTCTTGCCGGTCTTCCATGGCCTGCGCGATTGCGGGTTCTTTCTTGTCCCAGCGCTTTTGGCGATCGATGCGCGTCAGCGCGCGATTCTTCGCGACCTGCATGAGCCATGCGCCGGGCTCACGTGGGATCCCGTCTTGCGGCCAAACCTCGAGCGCAGCGACGAGCGCGTCTTGTGCGAGCTCCTCGGCAGTGCCCAGGTCGCCACGAACGAATCGAGCGAGCCCGGCTACGAGCCGTGCCCACTCGATTCGAAAGACCGCTGCGATTCGTCGCTGCGTTTCGTCCATCAGTCGCTCGGGTCGAAGCCGTGTCAGCTCTTGGCGTGCTGCTTCTCCGCTTGCTCGCGGAGCTTTGCGTCGTGCTCGCGAAGCTCGCCCGTCGGGTCAACCGACGCGAAGTCGTCGTCCGTGAAGAGCTGGCGAAGCTCGAGCTTCGTGCCCTCGGGGAACGGCGCGCGGCTCACCCAGGCGAGCGCTTCGTCGCGCGATTTCACCTGGAGAATCGAGAAGCCCACGATGAGCTCCTTCGACTCCGTAAATGGACCGTCCTTGGTCGACGTCTTGCCGTCCTTTCCGAACGTCATGCGTGCACCCAGCGATGACGGACGAAGCCCTTCGCCGGCGACGAGCACGCCCGCCTTCACGAGCTCCTCCTGATAAGCGATCATCTTGACGAACTCTTCGCAGGGCGGGAGCGCGCCCGTTTCGTAACGCTCGAACTCGGCGGCGGTGAGGGCGGTGTCCTTGTTTGCGGTAACGAGAACGATGAATTTCATGGTCAGGTATCTCCTTCTTATCCGGACGACCAACTGAGGGCTCCAGGATCGACACGCCCCGCGAGGATTTTTTTCGAATTTCGTAAATGCTCGGAATTGTTCAGACCAGGGTCGCGCGTGGGTGACGGTTAGGCTCCTCCAGACTACGTGCTGACGGCTGCCACAAGCCTCTGCAGAGATGCCCCAACCGCTCCGACCTGCAGCGCGTCGGCGGCTCTGGCGATGGCATCATCCCTCGATCGCCTCGGCCTAGAGAAAGTCAATGTGACGAATGCGCAGCATCCTTGGCCGAAGCTGCTGCCTTGCCCGCTACGGGCTGCGGTGTAGCATTCGGCCATGAGGAAGATCGCCGTTATCGGGTCGGGCGTTGTTGGGCAGGTTTTGGCAGATGGCTGCCTACAGGCTGGCTACGAGGTGGTTCGCGCATCGCGCGAGCCAGCGAAGCTTCAGGACTGGCTCAAGTCTGCGGGGCCCCGGGCCTCCGTGTCGGGTGTCGTCGAGGCGGCGCAGCAAGCCTCCTCGGTGGTGCTTGCGGTTAAGGGGACTGCCGCCGAGGACGTTGTCGCGGCATGCGGCGAAGCGCTAACCAACAAGACGGTGATCGACAGCACCAATCCAATCGCGGACGCCCCGCCCACCAATGGCGTGCTGTCCTTCTTCACCGACTTACAAGGGTCCTTGATGGAACGTTTGCAGAAGCGCGCTCCCAAGGCGAACTTCGTTAAGGCGTTCTCCTGCGTTGGAAGCCAATTCATGGTCAAACCAAGTTTCCCGGGAGGTCGCCCCACGATGTTCATCTGCGGTTCGAATGAACATGCCAAGGCCGAAGTGACCGCGCTCCTCGAAGAATTCGGATGGGACGCCGAAGACCTTGGCGCGGTCGAAGCGGCGCGCGCGATTGAGCCGCTGTGCATGCTGTGGTGTATTCCTGGCCTAACGGGCAAAGGCTGGTCTCACGCATTCAAGCTTCTGCGTATTTGAGCGCACGCGCAGACCAGCCTAGCGTGTCTGAACGCTCAGCAGGAGATCGGGACGCGCTTGCAACAGCCGATTGCGAGTTCGAAATGCGTGGTTGACCCGGCTATTGCACAAAGGGAGCGAGAAGGAAGGAATCGTGCGGTCCGCCGGTGTGCAGCGTGTGTCGTCCGCGATTGACGGTGCGAGCGTGACGGAAGGCTGGATAGCGAGCTGCGTCGTGTCCCAGAACATCGAGCACGAGGATTGAGCCGGCTTCGAAGAACGTGCTGGACGCCAGGATTTCGATTTCGACGGGAGTCACCTGTCCCGGTTCGATTGGCTCGTACCGGAGATGTGTGTGCCATGGTCGCCCCGGCCGGCTTCGCTCCGGATCGAGCTCGCGATGCGAGACGCGGAGCCAGCCCTTTGCCACGCCGTCCTTCGCGAATCCGTTGTAACCGAAGAAGAAGACGTCACGCTGGCGCGCGTCCAGCTTCCTGATGACGGCGAAGACGTCGAGATCGTCGCCCTGGGTCGTCGCCAGCCACAGTTTGAGCGTCATGCTTCCGGTCAACTCGGCGTCTCGCTCGAAGCGATGTGTAAAGCTGGCGCGCTGCCCGCGCCGC
>DATHOI010000678.1:0-7503 GCA_035485095.1 Polyangiaceae bacterium
CGGAAGCAGCTCGGGTGGCGCGGGCCTGGGCGGTACCATGAACCCCTTGGGCACGATCAGTGGCTCGCCTGCGATAGCGGCGCTCCTCGCGTTGACCCAAAATTGCACTACCGCAAATCAGATCCCCAATTCTCACACCTACAAGCTCGACAACGGCACGACGACCAGCATTTGCAGCTTGAAAGGTGGAACCGGCAACGCGGGCGGCGCGATTTATTACATCGCCGACATGGACATCGACTGCGACGGCATCATGACCACGCACTGCCCCGGCACGGGCGCGGACATGGACTGCTGCTACCAAGATCAGACGTCTTTTCACGGTCCGAACAGCGCGACGAACAAGGACGGCGCGTCGCTCGCTTCCGAGAACACGCCGTACGTGGTGATCCCTCAGGACGTGAAATTCCCTGGACTCGACCAGAACAGCGGCGGCAACATCATTGCCGTCATCTACAATAACCAACTGGAATTCGGCGTATTCGGCGATCAGGGTCCGACCGACATCATCGGCGAAGCGTCCGTGCGAACCGCAAATGGCCTGGGTATCCCGTCGAGTCCGGCCACGGGCGGTGTCGGAGGCGGCGTGACCTATATCGTCTTCGTCGGCACCGGGTCGACGCCCGCCGACATGGAGAACATCCCGCAGATTCAGGCTCTCGGCGCGCAATTGACCGAGAGCCTGCTGCAGAACAACCCATGAGCCCAAGCGGGCTTGGGCCCGCGCGTTACTGAGGACCGGCGCTCGCTTCGATCGCGGCTTGCACGCCGCTGGCGGTGTCCAGCGTATAAGTGTAGGGCGGCTTGAAGCCGCTGCCGCTGCCGGCAGTGCTGCCGGAGGTGCCAGTGAAGATATTGCCATTGGAGCCCAGCGTCACGGCGTCCGAGTCCACTTGGAACGGCGCCTTTACGCCGTTGTACACGCTGTTTTCGACGAGCAGGCTCGCGCCCTGACCGGCGTTCGTGCAGTAGCTGTCACCCTTGGAGGTGAACAGGTCATTGAACAGATGGATCTTGCCAGCGCGGGTGCGCGGCATGCGCTCGACCACGTTGTCCGCCCACCAATCATGGTGCCACGTCACGTTCAAGTGACCTACGTCGCCGGAAAGGTTGTCGGCCGCGCCGATCAAATTGGAGAAGCGGTGCCCCTCCGCTCCGGTCGAGTCATTGCCGGTGTTGTCGGTGCGCGTGGTGTAGTGGAACTTCGTCCAGGAGATGGTGACGAAGTCCGAGCCGTTCGTGGTGTCGAGGTTACCATCGGTGCCGTCGGAGATGTCGCAGTGGTCGACCCAAATGTGATGCGCCTCGTTCTCGATCGTCACCGCGTCATTGCCCGAAGAGCAGCCCACCGAGGAGTCGAAATCCGGATCGAGCGCGCAATTGCCCACGCCGTAGCCCACGATCTTGAGGTTGCGGATGATCACGTTCGACGAGCCATTCATGCCCAGGTGGCCGTGAATCTCGGCGCCACATAGGCCGACAATCGTCTTGTTCGAGCCGACGGTGATCTTGCCCGCGGCGAGCTTGCCGGTGACGTAGATGACTTTCGCCGCGGTGCCTGCGGCTGCGCTCGTCAACGCGGCGAGCGTCGTGACGGTTACTGGCGTCGCGTTTCCGCCGCCCGTGGTGGTCGTCACTCCCATGCCGGACTGCGACGCCCAGCCGATGAGCGCGCTGCCTGGCGGCGGTGTCGTGCAGCTACCGCTACCGGCAGCCCCCGCCGTGCCGGCTGCCCCGGTTGCTCCCGCGCTCGCGCCAGCGGCGCCGCCGCTCGCGCGTCCCGCGCTGCCGCCGGCGGCAGCGCCGCCGCTCGCCCCGACGGTGCCGCCAGAGCCGCCGCCTGCTTTCCCGGCGGAGCCTCCGCCGCTCGTGTTCCCGCCGCCTATCGTGCTCGCGCTGCCGCCCACGGCAGTGCCCGTCGTGCTCGTGCCGCCCGAACTCGTGCCGACTGAGCCAGCGCTGCTCGTGGTGTCACCGGAGCCGGTGCCTGCGTTGTCCGTCACGCCCGAGCTTGCTGAGCCGCACGCTTGCAGCAGATTCAGAAAGCTGAGCGCGCTCGCGACGAGCAGCAGCGACTGACGAGAGACGAGGATGGACGAGCGTGTGAGGCGTCGAGGCATTTTGAAATTCCTAGAACTGCAGCAGCGGGCTCGGCGACAAGCAGTGTCACCGGTCCCAGCATAGCGCCGCCGATATTTGTCGAGAGCAGGTGAAGCTTATCTCGAATGCGTGCTGATGACGCGCATTATCTGCATCACTCAGTGCCTGTCATGCGTTGAAATAGGCACGCACGCTGAAAGCATCCATGTGAGTTGTAAGCGTGCACATGAATCCGTGTATCGCTATGACCCAAAGCTCAACCCTTCACACTCAGGGGTGAACACGGAAGTGAACGTGAACGTGGCGCGTGAGCGCAGCGCAAAGGGCTGCGGGTGGGTAAATGGACGCGACGCGAAGCAATGGAAAGACAGATTCCAAATTAACCTCCGCGTACCACTTCGCGACTGTTGCCGTGCGTTTGGCCAGGCTGACCGCGGTCGCCTGCGCGGTTCACGTCTTTCGCGTCCTGAGCGACGAAGGCGGCTCTGCCTTTCATTGCCGGTCGAAGATGCGAGTGATAAGTTCGCCGATTATGGCTTGGTCTGCATGGTGCTCCAGAGCTTCGGCTCGTGCGTTGGTCTGCGCGCTCTTAGCGCCGGTTGCTTGCGGTGGTGCTTCGGGCGGCTCGTTGTTCGCCACGTGTCAAACGAACTGTGAAGCGACCTCCGCGACGGGTGGCGCCGAGCAAGCGAGCTCAGCTGCGGGCAGCGGCGACCCGAATGGCGGCGCTGGGCAAGAGGTCACGAGCGGCGGTTCAGCGGCGGCTGGCGCGCCAGCAGCTGGCTCGGGGGGCGCCGCGCCAGGCGGCGGCTCGAGTGCCGGCATGAGCGCAGGGGGCTCGGCGTCAGGCGGGACGGAGAGCACGCTCGGGGGCAGCAGCAGCGCAGGCTCGGGCGGCGCGAGCAATTGCATGTCTCAGGTGGGCCTCAGCTCGGCCTTGAGCATTTACGGCGCGGGTAACGGCGCTTGCTCGTTGAGCTTGGCGCCGCCCAACGTGGGCACTTGGTTTGCCTTCGACGACGGCACGCACATGCCGCCGCCGGGCTCGAGCGTCACGGCGCAGGCCGGCGGACACGGCGCGGCCGGTTGCTACGTGCAGAGCGCGGGCCCCGGAGCCACGAACTGGGGCGGTGGCTTTGGCTTCGCCCTGAACGGCACGGGTGACGCGCCGTGTGTCTTCGACGCGAGTGTCTACAATGGCATTCACCTCTCGCTGCGAGGCACCACTCAATACACGGAAGGTGCAAACTATGCGCCGACGCCCAACCTCATGCGGGTCAACGTGGTCACGACGGCGACGAGCGACACGTACGGAACGTGCACGGGTGCTTCCGGCTTGTGTGACGACCACTACGGCGTGTGGTGCACGGTCGGGCCGAACTTTGCGCTGTGCGACGTGCCGTTCGGGAATTTGAGCCAACGCGGCTGGGGCGCCGTCGAGCCGTTCGACAAATCCCAGTTGCTCCAGATCCAGATCCTCGCCGTGCGTGATCCGGCTGGCGCGGGGCCCACGACCTGGAACGTTGCGGCAGAGGACGTAACCTTCTACTGAAAGCTTTGGCCGTCGAAGCTCAAGCGCGGCCGCCCGGCGTCGAAGTACACCCGCAGATGCGCGTGCTTTGCCAGGTAGTAGAGACCGACGAGCGCAGCGCCGAAGCCGGAAATGGCGCCGACGCCGAGCGCCCAGCGCGGGCCGAGCGTATCGGCGACCCAGCCGACGATGGGCGCACCAATGGGTGTGCCGCCCAGCGCAATCGCGAGCAAAATGGCGACCACGCGCCCACGCATCAGGGGCTCGGTCGCCAATTGCACCGTACTATTCACCGTCGTGGTGAAGGTTTGGGCGGCCACACCGATGACCACCAGAGTGAGACCGAAGAGCCAGTAGTTGGGCATGACCGCGGCCAACGCCAGGCCGAGCCCGAAGATTGTCGCGCCGGTGAGCAGCAGCGCGACGCGCGGTTTCTCACGCCGAGCGGAGAGCAGCGCGCCGCTGACCGAGCCGACGGCCATGATCGACGAGAGCAACCCATATTGGTTCGCTCCCGCGTGAAATACGCTGACGGACATCGTCGCGATGAAGATCGGGAAGTTGAGCCCGAACGTGCCGATCAAAAACAGCATCGCCAGGAACGTTCGTAGGTCGGGCCGCTGCCAGACGTACCGAAAGCCGTCCGCGAGGTCGCCGCGTCGGCGGACCGCGCGCCCTTTGAGATGGAGCTCGGCGACGCGCAAGAAGCTCAGCGAGCAGAGTACCGCGACGAACGAGCCCGCGTTGATCAGGAACACCCACCCGGAGCCGACCGCAGCAATCAGCACGCCGGCGATGGCCGGGCCGACCATGCGCGCGGCGTTGAACGACGTGGAGTTCAGCGCTACTGCGTTGGACAGGTCGGCCTCGACCACGAGGTCGGACACGAACGTTTGGCGCGCGGGTGAGTCGAACGCCGTGACGCAGCCCAACAGAAACGCGAAACCATAGACGTGCCATAGCCTCACGACACCGGCGATCGTGAGCACGCCGAGCCCTAGAGCCAGGGCGCCCATCGCCGCTTGTGTAGCGAACAACAGCTTGCGGCGATCGAGATGATCCGCAGCGAAGCCCGTCCAGGGCAGCAAGAAGGCTTGTGGTCCGAACTGGAGCGCCATCACGATGCCCACGGCGGTCGCGTTGTGATGCGTCAGTTGGGTGAGAACGAGCCAGTCTTGGGCCGTGCGCTGCATCCAAGTCCCGATGTTGGACACGATGGCGCCGAGCGCCCAGGTCCGATAGTTGAAGCCCTTCAGCGAACGGAAAGTGCCGCTCATCGCATCAGCCGGCGCCGCGTTTTAGCGCGAAGTTCAGTGGACACATTTAGTATACCAGTGTACTAATATTGTATACCGGTGCACTATTTGTCAAGTAGTGCCCGCGCGGAGCGTTGCGCGCGTACAGCTCATCGACTAATTCTTGGTCGAGTGGCTCGGCGCGACTCTCACGAATTCTTCGAGCTCTTTGGCGCGGTCACGCGCCGGCTTCGCTCGGTCGCGGCACAGGCTTATGCGACGTTCGAGGTCGGGAGCGCGCAAGCAAAATTTCTACGCCACATTGGTCGGCACAGCCGCATTTCGCAAGCCGACTTGGCGCGCGCCACGGACACCGCCCCGACGCTCACTGGGCGCGCGCTCGAGACGCTCGTCGAGCGCGGCTGGGTGAGGCGGAAGCGCAGTGAGATCGATCGCCGCCAGTACGTGCTCGAGCTCACGGCTTCCGGGCAACGCACGCGCGAGCGGGTGGAGAGCGCGCGCAATGACATCATCGCGCGGCTTGGTAGCAGCCTCGACGACCGCGACGTGGAAGACTTCGAGCGCATCGCGCAGAAGATCCTGGTCGCTTTCGACGCCCCGGAGTGAGTGCGGTACCGATACTCGGCACCAGGCGCGGCTAGGGCGCTGGGTCGGGCAGTTTGCTGGCGCAGGGCAGCGAAGCAGAGGCGCGCGCGGTGACCACTACGTTGACCCGCAAGTAGGACTCGTGGGGATGGAGCTCGGTGAGCTCGAGCTTGTCCACTTGCCCGATGAAGCACTGCTTCGCGGAGCCGAACGTCAGGTCAGTGGACAGTTTGGCCCGTACGGCGTGCAGCCGCTCGGTCAGGTCGAGGCGTAGCGCTTTCTTTGCCTCGGCTTTGATGTGCGCGCCGTCAGTCAAGGCCTTGAGCGAGAGCAGAAAATTGCTGGTCTCGATCGTGGGCTCGAGATCCGGCAGCTCGATCTCGTTGTCCGTCAGCGTCGGGTGTCCGACCAGGTACAGATCCCCATTGATGTCCGCGTCGATGCCGAGCTCGTGCACGGGGCCCGCGATGTGCAGGCGCAGCACGAGCGCGCCGGACGACTCGTATAACTCTGGCCTTTCCAAATAGAGCTTCGGGTGCTCGGCGGAGAAAAATAGCTTGCCGTTCGTGAACGCGGCGCCGAGCCCGCGCGTGAGCTCCGCGTAGGAAGCAACCACGGGGATCGTTACCGTGAACGGCCCCGTCGGCACCGTCGCGACGTTCGCCAACGGCGGGAGCGGCTCAGACTCGGCCTGGGGTGTGCACGGAATGGTGACGGAGGGCGCAACCACGAGCGCGAAGTCCTTCTCGATGCCGTCGGCCAGAATGAGCGGTGCGGCTTCTACCCCGAGCACGCGCAGCTCTGCGCAGCCGTTTGCGTCGCCCATCGGCAGCGGCAACGGTTTTCGCACTCGTTCGTAGGATTCCTCGAGCAACGGTTTGAGGTCGTACGAGAAGCCGCGGAGCCTCTCGTCGATTTCACCTCCCACGCGATCGAACACGCCGGCGACCTGATCCATGACCTTCAGTCGGCGGTCGTCCGAGTGCACGGCTACGTCAGTGGCTTGCAGCTTGAGCGCGTACTCGGTGTTGATGACTGGCTCGGCCGAGATCCGCACGTCGAACGTGAGATCGAGGCTGCTTATGGGCAGATCGACGTTCGAGCTGACGCTGGTCTTGACGACGATTCGGCCCGCCGCGAACGAGACGTCCAGCGGCCCGCGCGTCCAACGGTACGAGCGCTCGCTGCCGAGCAGCGAGAAGGTGCCGGCGCCGGTCTTGGGCACGACGTCCTCGAGCGACGCTTGGAGTCCGGCACCGGAAAGCGCCACGTGCGCCGTCACACGCGAGGGGGCTGGATCTGCGACGAGCGGCGAAGGATTCGATGCGGGGCGACTCGGGTAGACCGGTCCGAAACGGGTGCAGCTCGAGAGCAGTGCCAAGAGGAGGATCGACCGCGTCACCTCGGCACGTAACCACATTCTCGCACCGGGGGGAGCCAGCCGCGTCCTGGGCGCTGGAATCGCCTTGGAAATCGGACTGTGTCGTTCAGCTTTGGCGTTTCCTTGCGACGCCGCAAGCTCGAGACCCGCGGCGCCGCGCGGGGGCATCGGGTGCATGTAGTGAAAGCACCGCGGCCTAGCCCAATAACTGTCGAGGGTGAGACGATCGTACGACGAAGTCGTGGTACATTGCCGGGACGCGCGCGGTATGTCGCTTGAATGCCCGCTGGGATGTCCCGGCATTCAATTTGCTTCGGGTTGGCTCATGAACTGCTTGTTCCCCGTTTTCGCTGGTCTTTGCCTGGTCCTGAGTGCGTGCTCGAGCAGCGGCACGGACGCCAGCGGCACGACGACCCCGGCGGGCGGTTCCGCGGGCAGCACTGACACCGGTACGGGAGGCGGCTCACTGGGGGGCGCGCCCGGCACCGCAGGCGCAACGGATGGTGCTGCCGGGCTGAGCACGACGGCAGGGGCGAGTGCTACGGGTGGCTCCGGCGCGGGCGGCGGATCAGGTGGAACGAGCGCGAGCGCTGGCGCCGGCGGCGCTGCCCCAAGCGGCGGCGGCGCAGGCCAGAGCGGCGGCGGCGGCG
>DATHOI010000679.1:0-5240 GCA_035485095.1 Polyangiaceae bacterium
TACTGTGGCCTGACGGCGTTCGGCGGCTCAGAAGGCGTAGGCGCGGCAACGACGCGTGCGGTGGTCAGCTCGTCGCTCGCCGTGATCATGCTGAACTTCGTGATCAGCGGCACTGGCTACCTGGTCTTCGGGTGAGCCTTGAGCATGGTTCCGGCTGGCGCCTTCGAACACCAGCCGTAGCAGCATTCAGCAAGCTTGCTGTCTCGCCGCGCTTGCGTGGTTTGCGCGACGTCGAGAAGCGCGGACGATGGAGCCGAAAAGGACGACGCTTCTGGGGGCTTTACTGCTAGCGGGCAACGGTCATAGGGACTCGTCGCGGGCTCGGACGTTCCGGCTTCCAGCTCTCGCAGACAGAAGCTCTCTTGTATGCCGTAGGCGTCGCGGCAAACGGGCTGGGCCGCTCGACTAGGATCGGCAACCTCCACCTTTGCGCACCAGCTGTAGCAACAGCTGTGTCCCGGTGGTTGCCTTTGGCGCGTATATTCGGTGAAGCCCTTGTCGAAGCCGGCGACGCGTCCGGTAGGTTTGTACGCTCCAGGGTGCACGTCGACCGCGCCCGGACAATTGTCATAAGGCTCCGGCGCAGGCCGCGAGGACGTCAATGGCAGCAAGTCGTCGCAATAGAATTCGCGAGCTTCGTTCTCTGCGCAGGGCGCCGAAGGGTCTCGCTCGCGGGCAGCGACCCGCGCCTGTTCGGACATGGGACTTTGACATGCCGAGATCCATCCCCACAAAACCGCGAGCAGCACGCCCCCTCGAAAGCGCCGCGGACCCACGCCAAAACGAACCATTTTTCTAGCGGGTACACCGCTTCAGCGTCGGAAGTCAAAGCGCCTACGAAGCCAGGGCAAAAAGCCAACGCTCGAGCAGGCGGCGCTTCGCGCTGCAGCAAAACGGCTCTACCCTAGAGCCGTTCATGATTTCGTTCCGCTCCGTTTCCAAGTCTTTCGGAGACAAGCACGTTCTGCGTGACGTGAGCTTCGACGTACGCGCCGGCGAGGTCTTCTTCATCATTGGCGCTTCTGGCGTCGGTAAGAGCGTGCTGATAAAGCATCTGATTGGTCTCTTGCGCTTGGACTCGGGAGAAATCTGGCTGGAGGGTGAAGAAGTGAGTCGTTTCGAGGAGGCGCGCATGTACGCCGTCCGCAAGAAGTGCGCGATGGTATTTCAACATTCGACGCTCTTCGACTCCATGACTTGTGCGGAAAACGTCGCGCTACCGCTGCGCAAGCATCAAGGGCTCAGCGCGAGCGACGCGCTGTCGGAGGCCCATCGCCTGCTCGAGCGCGTTAAAATGCGGGACTTTGCCGATCGTTTCCCGAATGAGTTGGGGGACGGCATGAAAAAGCGCGTGGCCATCGCCCGGGCATTGACCTTGTCACCCCGCTACGTGTTGTTCGACGAGCCAACCACGAGCCTCGATCCGGTGAGCGCTCGGCGTGTAGACCAGCTCATCCGCGAGCTTTCGGGCAACCTGGGCGTGACGAGCGTCGTGGTTTCCCATGATTTGACATCGATCTTCACCATCGCCGACCGCATCGTCATGCTGTACAAAGGAAGGGTGAAACTAGTGGGTACGCCGGAGGATTTTCGCCAAAGTCAGGACGCGGTGATCCAGCAGTTCATCAACGGCCGCGCCGAAGGGCCGATGGAAGCGTGAGCCTCGAATGAGCCAGCGGTCGATCGAAGTCAAAGTCGGGTTCTTGATCCTCGTCGCGCTCGGCCTGCTTGCTGGCTTCGTTGTCGTCATGGGCGGCCTCAGCCTACAGCCGACGTTCACCGTGTACGTGAGCTTCCAGAATCCGGGGGGGCTGCAGTCTGGCGCACCGATTCGCATCGCAGGGGTCAAGGTTGGGCGCGTGAGCGAGCTGGAATTTCGCGGTGGCATGGTCGACCCGCAGACTCACCAACCCGAGCCGATCATCCGGGCCGTGGCGAAGATCGAGCGCCGTTATAAGACGGCCATTCACGACAATTCGCGCTGGTTCGTGACGAGCCAAGGTGTACTCGGTGAAATGTTCTTGGCGATCGAACCCGGCTCGAACGACCGACCGCTGCTCAGCGACGGAGCGACCGTGCAAGGCATCAGCCCGCCGCGACTCGATCTACTCCTCAGTGAAAGCTATGAGCTCTTGCACAAGGCTTATTTGGGTATCACCAACAACGAGCAGCAGATCAGCGAGACGTTCGACGGCTTGCACCGCACGTTGCACGCGAGCGGCGAGTTCTTCGAACACAATCAGGGGAAGCTCGATCACATCGTCGAAAATATGGATACCTTGTCGAGCGACGCGAGCTCGACGCTCAAGGCAGCTCGTGACCGCTACGTGGACGGCCCGCAAATCGTGCGCATTTTCAACGACGTCGAGCGGACTACGTCGACCCTGAATCAGAATCTGGATCCGATCCTAACCGACGGTCGCGCGACGCTGTCGGACGCAAAGAAGCTCACCCACGCGTTAGCCAGCGACGACCAACTCCAACATTATCAGCGCATCACCCAAAATTTGAGCGACGCGAGCGGGCAAGCCAAAGTCATTGCGGGTGACGCGCAAGCTCTGATCGATCGAGTGAAGTCCGGCAAGGGCACGGTCGGCGCGCTCGTTATGGACGAAGCGCTGTACGATGATCTTCAAGAAATGCTGCGCGACCTGAAGCACAACCCGTGGAAGTTTTTCTGGAAGCAGTGATGGCCCCGTAGCGACCTCGTTCGCCTCAGCCGTCGCCAGCGTCGACCGGCGCCGAACCACCCGTTCCACCGCTGCCCGTGTCAGAGCCAGCAGTCCCAGAACCCGCGGTGCCCGACCCGCCAGAGGGGGCGCCACCAACAGGGCTACCTCCCGCGGGCGCGCCTCCGGAAGGGGCGCCTCCAGAAGGGGCGCCCCCGCTCGACTTGCCTGCTACGCCCGACCCAGCCGCCCCCGGCGCGCCGCCTGTGGCGGCTTTGCCACCGGCTCCGGCGACCGTCACCATACCGCCCACCCCCGCGGACGACACTGCTCCGCCGGCACCGCTCGACGCATCAGCCGCCGGCGCGGCGGCTTCCACTGGCGCGCCGTCCACCATAGACACGATTCCGGTCAGATCCATGCTGCACACGCTCGTCGATGCGCCAACCGCGGCGGGCACGCAAGCGAGTCCGTCCTTGCAGTCATCTGTCCGAAAGCACACGCTCCCCGCAGCGCCAGGCTGCTGAGGGCCACCGCAAGCAACGGCCCAAACGCCACCCAGCGTCAGTAGCGACAGCGCGCGGAGCACTGGCAGTAACGAGGATCGAGCGCGCTTCATGCCAAATTTACGCTACCGGATTCTCTATCCCGGTCAAGTGATGGGGCCGAGCGAGATCAAGCGAGCTCGAGCAATACGTCGCCCTCCTCGACTGCCTGTCCTTCGCTGACCGCGATTCGGGCGACACGCCCGGACTCGGGCGCTTCGACCGGCATTTCCATCTTCATCGATTCGAGAATCACGAGCGTTTGTTCGGTCTGCACGGAGTCCCCGACCGCGACCTGAATCTTCCAAACCGTGCCCGTAATGTGCGCGCAAACCTGAACGGCCATCGCTCGAGACTCTACACCGGTCTCATTGTTGCCACTGCTCGCCCGCAAAACTCGAGAGCACTCGCACCCACATCTACATACATAACTTAGCTACGGACCAAACGCCTCGCGTTTTGTAGAGTCGAATCAACGAATCCACCCGCACCCTACAATTGTCGTGAGAATATCTGGGCGCTTCAAAAGGACTGAACTAGATTTCTGAGCCCGAACCTAACGTGCGAATGCTTGACGAAGATCCAATCGGATTGGTATGCGCGTTGTGTAAAGTGAACCGCGAACTCTGCGCGACGGATTGAGGACACTCGAAAAATGGCCGAACAGAAGGAAAGCTCGGTTCTCTTCTCGCTCAAAGAATTGATGAGCCTGGAAGAGAATCGGATCAAAGAGGAAGAGGCCGACAAAGAGGCCGTCGCGCGCGCCGAAGCCAACGCGAAGGCAGCCGCCGAACGCGCCGCCCGCGAGGCCGAGGAACGTCGCCTTCGCACAGAAGAAGAGGCGCGTCGCAGCGAGGAGCAACGCCGCAAGGAAGAAGCAGCGCGGCTCGATGCGATCCGCCACGGCGAACTCGAAAAAGCACGTGCCGAGACCGAGCATCGTTCGCGGATGGAGGCACTCGCTGCACAACAAGCGCATGAGCAGCAGATCGCCGCGTTGAACAGCGATCAGGGCAAGAAGCGCCTTAAATTGGTGGTCGGCGTCATCTCCGCGGTGTTGGTGATCGGCGGCATCGCAACCGGCGTCGTCCTATCGAACAACGCGAAAGAGCAGAAGGCAAAGGAAGCCCTCGCTGCCGCCCAACAGGCCGAGACCCAAAAGCAGCTCGACGCGCTCAAGTCGCAATACGACGAGGCTCAGAAGCATCAAGAAGAGCTCGAGCGACAACGCGACAGCGCGAAGGACGAAGCAACGCGCGCCCGCCTCGAGGCCGAGCTATCAAAGGCCAAGAAAGACACACAAGCTGCCGGAGCAGCCGTGCAGAGGACTGGCGGCGGCGGTGCCGCAAAGCCTAGCGGCGGCTCGGCCAAGCCGTGCGCGTGCACCGCGGGCGATCCGTTGTGCTCGTGTCTGTGACGGGCTCTGCTTCCGGCACCCGGCACTCCGCGCGGGACAAACTAGCATTTGCCCTAGATTTCCCCTCGCTTTCAGAAGCGAGGGAGGGGGCAGCTCGCGTGACCGACGCAGTTGGGGTCCTCAAAGTTGGACTTGAGCTCTTCGTGAGCGAAGGCCCACGCGCGGTCGAGCTCGGTCGGCAATTGGGCTGTGAAATCTTTTTGGACCTGAAGCTGCACGACATCCCGGAGACCGTCGAGCGTGCCGTCGCTTCGGCTGCCGCGCTCGGCGTTCGTTATCTTACGCTGCACGCGGCGGGCGGACCGAAGATGCTCGCGGCGGCGGCTCGCCGCGCGGAGCGGGAGAATACCGGCCTCAAATTGCTCGCGATCACCGTGTTGACCTCGCTCGACGCATCGGACTTGCTAGCGACTGGCGTGTCGAGTGCCCCTGCGGAACACGCGCTGCGCTTGGCCAGGCTCGCGCACGACCAAGGCGTAGCTGGCATGGTCTGCTCGGCGCTGGAGGTCGGGGCGTTGCGCGACGCACTCGGTCCGGCGCCCATTCTCGTGACGCCCGGCATTCGGCCGCAAGCCAACGGAGCTGATGACCAAAAGCGCACAGGCACCC
>DATHOI010000680.1:0-3440 GCA_035485095.1 Polyangiaceae bacterium
ATGCTCCAGGTCTTGATCACGTAGTCGATGACGCAGGAGCGCACCCAGAAAGCGGCATAGGTCATGAAGCGGAGACCGCGCTCGGGATCGAACTTATGAAGAGCCCGAACCATGCCGAAATTGCCTTCCGCAATCAGCTCAGCTTGCGGCACGCCATACCCTCGGTAATTCCGGGCGATGGCGATCACGTCCCGCAAGTGCGCGCGAATCAGCGTGTCGGCTGCTCGACGGTCACCTTGCTGTCGCCAGCGGACCGCTAGATCCAACTCTTGCTCTCGCCCCAGGAGCGGCGGCTGCTCGGCCTCCCGGTGATACTGACTGAGATCGCCAATTGAATGACTCATGATATCTCACCAATCCTGTGCCGTGCCTTGCGCCTGGAGACGCTCTTTCCGTGGGACCACTACTTGGTCAGAACGGTGACGTCTGCCGACAGGCCTGCCTCGACTCGCACGTCCGCCGGCAGATCGGTCCAGCTGAGCTTCACGGGCACGCGCTGGACGACCTTGACGAAATTGCCAGACGCGTTGTCCGGTGGCAGAAGCGAAAACTGCGCGCCAGTTCCATAGGCGACGCCCTCGATCTTGGCGTGGAACGTTCGACCTGGATAGGCGTCGATCGCGACCAGTGCCCTCTGCCCGGGGCGCATGTCACCCGTTTGAGTTTCCTTGAAATTCGCGACGATATAGGTCCGGTCGGGCAGAACGTTCGTGATCGTCTGAGACGGCGCAACGAGCTGCCCTGGGTGCACGGCAAGCTTCGAGATGTGCCCATCCGCGGGCGCGACAATCGTGGTGTACGAGAGGTTCAACTGCGCCTGCGCCAGGTTCGTCTCTGCGCTGGCGACGCGCGCATGAGCCAGATCCGCGTTGGCTTTCGCGGCGGCCCGCTGGGCCTCGACGGGCGAGCTCTGCTCGACGCGACCCTGCGCTTCGGCGATCCTCGATTGCGCGGTCTGCCTCATGTCGCTCGCCGCCGCGAGTTGCGCCTGAGACTGCAGCAGCGAGGCGTGCTCCGCAGCGGCCGAGGCCGTCAGAGAGTCGACCTGAGCCTGCGGAATGGCGTCCTCCTTGCGTAGGGTCTGCGCTCGTCTGAGATCGGTGTCCGCCTTGTCAGCGTCGGCCTGCGCGCGGGCCACGGCGGCGCGGGCGGCCTCGATCTGCGCTTCGGCACCCGCGACGGATGATGCCGTGCCCAAAAGTGCCGCCCGCGCCGTCGACAAGCTGCCCTGCGAGCTCGCTTCGACTATGCCTACTTGCGCGTCGGCAGCTTCGGCTTGCGCTTTGGCAGCACGAATCTCCGCTTCGGCCAGACTCACCTTGTTCTGATAGTCAGCCGCGTCGATCTGCGCGAGGAGCTGGCCCTTCTTGACCGATTGATGATCGGCGACCGGAACGGCGGTCACGGTGCCGCCGACGCGGGCGGAGATCGGCACCATGTCGGCTCCGACCTGCGCGTCGTCGGTGCTCTCGCGCCCAGCCGTCCAGAATCGAAACGCAAAATAAGCGCCGAGCACTAGCGTCGCGGCCATCGCGAGGACCGCGTAGGGCCGCGCACGGCCCAGCGTGCTCCTCATCGCGGTTGCAGCGTTGGCGTTTGGCTCGGTGAGGGCGCTCTGTGCAGTGGTCATGTTCACTCCATACTCAGTTCGATGTGCTCGGCTTTCTTGGCGCCGCCGACGCGCAGGAAGAAGAGGAGAGGGACGACCGCAATGAACGCGACGCCCTGCACCAGGAATGTTTTCTCGAAGCCGAGCACGGACCCTTGGAGCGCGACCTGGCCGGCCAGTGCTCGAAGCGCCGTTTGCTTGGCCTCGACGATCCCCATGCCGTGTGCTTGCAGAGCGGCGCTCAGCTGCGCCAGCCGGCTGACGACGTCCGGTCGAAGGTCGGTGATGTTCCAGCTCACTGACGCGGTCGCGCGCTTCGAGAAGTTGGACAAGAGTGTGGCGAAGATGGTGAGTCCAAAAGACCCGCCGATCTGACGCATGAACGAATTGAGCCCCGCGCCGTCAGCCAGCTCCGCGCGTGAGACGAACGTGAGCGCCGCTGTCGTGAGCGGAATGAACAGACAGGCGAAGCCGAAGCCCGTGACGATCAGCGGCACGATGATGTCCGACGAGCCGCTCTGAAGCGTGATGTGCGAGAGCTGAACGGAACCGATGACGAACAGCAGCGCACCGAAACCAACCGTCATGGCAGGCGGGATGTGGTTGTAGAGCTTGCCGATGAACGGGGTCACCAGCATCATGGCCAGGGTCCGCGGCATGAGCGTCAAACCGGATTGCGTCGCGTTGAACCCCAGCACCTCCTGCATGAAAACGGGCAAGAGGAACATACTGCCCATCAACATCGCGTACATGACCGCGCCGATGGCGGTCGCGGATGCGAACGTTCGGCTGCGGAAGATGCGTAAATTCACCACGGGCGCTTTCGCGGTGAGCTCCCGGATCACGAACGCGCACAAGGAAACCGCAGCAATGAACGAGAGCGCGCTGATGAGCGGCGAGTCGAACCAATCGGCTCGCTGTCCTTCCTCGAGCACGTACTGCAGCGTGGACACTCCGACACACATGAGGACGATGCCCGCAACGTCTAGGTTCTTCCTCTGAGTCTCTGCGCGCACGCGATTCGCGATCAGCACGTCTTCCGGCTCGTGCACGAAACGAAGCGTCAGCAACGTGCCGACGATGCCAATCGGCAGGTTGATGTAAAAGATCCAAGGCCATGAGTAGTGATCGACGATGTACCCACCAAGGGTCGGACCCACGGCGGGGCCAACCATGATGACCATGGCGAACATCGCCATCGCCATGCCTTGCTCTTTGGGCGGGAAGGTCTGACGCAAAATGGCTTGTTGCGTTGGCTGTAACGCCCCAGCACCGAAGCCTTGAATCGCGCGGTAGACGACCAGCGCCGGTAGGGAGCGCGCGACCCCGCACAAGGCAGAGCCGGCGACGAACAGCACCAAGCTGAAGACGTAGACTTGCTTCTGACCGAAAAAGGAGCCGAGAAACCCGGTGAGCGGCATGACCAGCACCATCGCGATGATGTAAGCGGTTGAGATCCACGTGATCTCCTCGATCGTGGCGCCGAGAGAGCCGCGGATCTGGGGTAAGGCCACGTTGACGATGGAGGTATCGATCGCCGCCATGAGCGCGCCGAATCCAATGGCCACCGTTACGACCCACTTGTTTACGGGTTCGAGCCGAGCCGGCGCGGCAACTCCAGTGGAGATCGCCGCTACCGTCACTTTCCGGCTCCGTCGAGAAAGAGCGCGACGACGCGCGCCGTCTCGGTCGCGAACGGCGCGTCGCGATGCGCCCGCATGATCAGCACACCTCGCACGATTGACACCAGCACGGTGGCCAGCAGCTCCACCTCCACGTCTCGCAGCCGCTTCTCGCGCACGCCCACGCGCATGATGCGTTCTGCGCGCTC
>DATHOI010000681.1:0-9098 GCA_035485095.1 Polyangiaceae bacterium
CACGTGTGTCGTGTGCCTTCACGCTGGCGAAGCGTGCACCGCTAGCGGCACGTGCTGTTCACAGGCGTGCGATTCCAGCACCGGGCTTTGCAGGGCTTCGCCACCCGACGGCTGGTACCCGATCTGCGGCAATGACGCTGACTGCATCGGTTCACAGTGTGATCCGACAGATTCCACATGTCGGTGACCGGCCCAGTAGGCGAGACCGTGCTACGAGGTACACCGCAATGAAGCAGGTCGCGTTGTTCTTCGTCGTTTCCGGACTGGCGAGCGGATGTGGCTCCAAATCCGACTCGAGCGCGTGCAAGACGGCGAGCACTGGGGTGGTTCAGGTCGATATCGTTGGGCTACCAGAAGGCGCGAATGCGAAGGCTTGGCTTTCGAAGGGCTCGAGCGTGTATCCGATCACTGGTAACAGCGATAAGCCGCAGCTGTTGCAGCTCGACAGCGGGGAGTACACGGTCGGAGTGTCCACCGTTACGATTTCCGATCCGATCGTGCGGCTGGCGTATGCGGGAACGGTCTCTGCGTCATCACTCGAAGTGTGCGACGGAACAGACGCGTCGCTGAACGTTTCTTACAATATCATCCCGTCGAGTCACCGGCTGTGGTGGGGCGACACCATGGGCAGTTCGAACACCGTCGCATTTGATGCAGAGTCACTTCGCGTGAGCGCAGATGTGAGCGCTTCACTCGCCATCCAAACGGCTGGGACATTACCGGGCGCGTTCGACATCTTGGGGAATTTGTGGGTCGTCGACAGCGCCGCCGGCGTGGGCAGCCTCAAGCGCTACTCAGTGTATACCTTTGCAGCGGACGGAATGAAGTCGCCGGACATCGTCATTACCAGCAGCGAGCTATCGGGCGACGTAGCCGGCGCGGCGTCGCTCGCGTTCGATTCTTCGGGCAACTTGTGGGTAGGCGTCGTCTCTACTGGCAAAGTGGTCGAGTTTGATGTGAGCCACCTCGGCGCATCGGGTGACGTAACTCCGGACGTCGAAATTACGAACGTCCCTTCTCCCAACGCACTGGCGTTCGACGCCACCCATGATCTTTGGGTTGGTGCAGGTGACAACGTCATCGCGTACAACGTGGCGCGCCTTTCGGCTTCAACCGCGGATCCGGCTGATATTTCGCTGTCCGGGCTGACGTCGGGCGCCGGTGCGCTCAGCAACGTGCTCGGTCTGGCCTTCACGTCCACGCAGGATCTGTGGGTCAACTGGAACGGCACCTTTGCGTTCATCGAGAGCGACGAGCTCAAGAGCGGCGCGCTAACCCCCGCCATTCAAATCACGACCGACGCACCATCCCCGCCGCAGGGCTTGGTTTTGGATGAAAGTGGCGCGCTGTGGTTTCCTTATGGCGGTGGCAAGTTCGCCAAGCTCAGCAAAACGCAGCTCGGTGAGTCGGGCACCGTCAGTCCAACAGTCATCATCTCGAGCAGCGACATCGGAGAGGCTAACTCTCCCGCGTTCTTTCCCGCAGCGGCCGGGCTACCGCTCTATTCGTCGCTGCCTTTGTGAGGTCATCCCGAGGTGCAACGGCGACCAAGCCGCACCAATTCGCTGCATATCGCTGCGAGAGCGAGCTCGGGCGCTGGCTCAGCCATCCCCGCTTAGCCATTCAGCCAGGCGGCGGTCGACTTCCGCTTCGTCTACATCAGGGAACTGCCGACGCAGGGTCGAACGCATTCAGGCGAATGCCGGCGCGCATAACGTCGAGCGCTTGCTTCAGCTTCTCTGCCGGGTCGAGCTCGCTCGCGTGATCACGATCCTGGGCCAGGAGCGCGTCCATTGCTACCAGTCTACTCGACCCTGGACTTCAGGTCATCCGACTCGAAGAGCTGATGCTCCCGATACCGAACCAAGCGCCGCCCTGCTGTGCGTGCTTGAGCAGATAAGCTTGCACGGTGCGGCCCCACGCCGTCGGCACGATGTTGGTCGGGCTCTGTTTGGGGGTGAGCAGCTCTGGGCCGCAGCCGGAGTATGGGTCGTAATCCCAGGCCAGATTGGGGATCTGTTTCGCTTCCACGTCGGCGAAGAATGCGTCGGAGTCCGGCAGTGACCCGTACTCACCGATGATCACCGGGATGTTCGAATAGGTGTAGGAGGCGGTGGCGGGCGGGTAGCCGTGGATCTCGTAGACCACGTTGTCGTACGTGATAGGCATCGGGGTTTTGGCGTAGAGCGAGATGTCACTCGACCAGCCGTTGCCCTGCACGGACACGATATGGTGCGGCACGCCGAGCTTGTCTTCTTCCGCACGGATCGTGCCCACGGCGTGATTCAGACGCGCGCAGAGCTGGTCGTCGGTGAGCGTGTTGCTACCACCGGGCTCGTTGGTCAAGCCGAACAGCACGTACGGCGCGTTGGCGAAGGAGTCGACGATGCCGACGTAGGTCGCATCCGTGCCGGTCGGATCAGTGCTCGCGCTCGGCGTGTCGCTGGAATTGGAAGGGACACCCGTCGCCTCGGGGTCGTCGCTGCCGGTGTCTTCGTCGATCATCGATGCATCACTGCGCAGGGTGACGAGTACGTACAGGCCCGCGTGCGTGCCGATCGAGTTGATGACGTTCGTCATCGGAGTCTTGTACTGGCTTGGATTCGTGAGCCAGCTGGTCACGGTCGGGAAGCTATTCATGGACAGCGAGATGCGCACGAAGTTCGGCTTCCAAGTGCTGTACAGCGTGCTGATCACGTCTTCCATCACCTGATCGGCGTTCGTCATCCAGAGCGTGTTGTTGTACCCGCACAGATAGATGTCCGAGACGTTGACGCCTCGGCCCATCCACTGCGTGCCGCCACCCTTGCCGTCAGAGACGTTGATCTTGCTCCCAGTCGTGTAGAGCCAGCCCGCGCCGAGACTCCCGCTACCCGCTGCACTCCCCGACGCCCCAGCACTGCCCGACATGCCGACGCCACCCGACGCCCCAGCGCTGCCCGACATGCCGACGCTGCCCGACGTCCCTGCGCCGCCCGACATGCCACCGCTGCCGGACGCACCCACAGCAACGGCGCTGCCCGCCGTGCCGGCGTTGCCTGCCGTGCTCGTGCTACCCGCCGCGGCCGCGCCTGTTGTTCCGGGTGAGCTCATCGAGCTCCCACATGCAGCACGATGGAACCTAGAACGCTTGCAAAGCTCGTGAATCGCATGACTTCACCAGCATAGTTGCCGCCCGGCGCGACCACGCGCAGACAAAAAGCCGCGGCCCGCGGAGAGGATGCTGGATGACGAGTATTTTCCGACGGACCCGCTAACTTTCACGAACGAGCCGCGCCAAGAGCGGGAGTAGGTCGCTCTGATCGAGAGCCGCCTACAGCATCGCGAGCGTCTCGCGAAGATCAGCGAAGAGCCTAGCGAACGAGCAATGCCGCTGAGGCACGATCGATCAGCTGCTTGAGCGCGATGTGGTGGGCGAGGTCGGCGTCGAGGTAGTGGCGGGGAGGAAACCCAGCGACTGCGCGAGCATGCTCGAACGCGGCGTGAGCGGCGGCCATCGAGGCCAGCGGATCGGCGGCATGCGCGGCCTTCCAATAGTCGGCTTTGGCATCGGCCACCGGCTGGCGCGCGCGCTCAGCAAACTCTCGCAGCTGCTCCTTCAGCATCGCGTTCGCAGCGTATCACCCGCCGTGAACCCGAGCCAACGCGGCCAAGGGCCAATTGATGGTCACCGAGCACGCAATGCACACCCAGCCTTCGACGTCGCGACCGGCTTCCGCAAAATAGGCGCCTAGCGCGTGAACGACTCGAGCACCGCGCGTAAGTCGGGAAATCGCGCGACGAGCACGTTGCGCGCGGGCATGTCGAAATCGGCGAAATCGAAGCCGGGCGCGACGGTGCAGCCGCACAAAGTGAAGCCATCGCCGATGACTCGCGCGGCTTGCAGCGTGCCGGCGGGGACGACCCATTGTGGGCGTTCGCCGTGGAGTAGCTCGGAGCCGAGCTCCACTCGCTGGTGCTGACCCGCGGGATCGATCGTGTGCAGCTCGAGGCTTGCGCCGAGGTAGTGATGCCAAACTTCATCGCTGCGCACGGTGTGGAACGCCGAGAACTCGCCGGCGCGCAGCAAGAAGTAGATCGCCGTCGAAGCCGCGCGACGCGCCCCGAAGGGAGCATCGACCGCGGCAGAGGCGCGAAATGTCTCGCTGAAGAAGCCGCCCTCGGGGTGCGGCGCGAGGCGCAGCGCCGTGATCACGTCGCTAGCGCAGAGCGGTCCTGTGCTCACGCCGACGCGCGGCTCTTCGCGTTCGCGACGGCACGCGTGTAGCGGAGACCGGGACCGCGCTTCGGTTCGAGGCACTTTGCGCTCAGCGCCGCTGCGAAACGCGTGCGCAACACCTCGGGCATGCGCGCGAGCGCAACGCTGGCGAAATCGGGCTCCGCTAAACAGCGGGCAAGCAACGACGCGGCGCGCGGACCGTGGGTGCGCGCACAGGTTTCGCAAATGCCTTGTTCGAGATTGGCTTCCGAGCTGCAGCAACGACACGTTCCGGGGGCGGACATCAGCGGGAGCCTTATCGGAGTCCGCGAGCCAGGCCAAATTTGCTGCAGAAATTCGGGAGGCAACGTTGGCGCGCCGGAAATTGGCTTTCGCCGCAGACCAAATCCGGTACCTTGCGCCGCATGGCGCACGACCACGATCACGACCATGACCATGATCACGACCACGACCACGACCACGACCATGATCACGGTCATGACGAAGAGTTCGCTGAGGAGCTCGACGAATTCCTGGGCGAGTTTCAGGAGCTGCTCGGCTCCGATCCGGAAGCCGCCATGGAGCTCGTTGAAAGCGTCGACGAGTCGTTCTCCAGTCATCCATTGATCCGCATCGCGCACGCGCACGCGGTCTGGGTGACCAAAGGGGCTGCAGAGGCGCGCGGCGAGCTCGAGTCATTGGTGGCCGCCGAGCCGGAGTTCTCCGACGCGCACTACGCGCTCGCGGACGTGTACGGCGAGCTGAAAGAGGAAGCCCTGCGCGTCACGCACTTCCTGCGTGTGCTCGAGCTCGACGAGAAGGACGATGCGGAAGCGGGCTTCGACGCGAGCGGCTACCAAGAGTTGATCGTGAAGAGCGCGGAGCAAGCCTTGAACGGGCTGCCCTCGCCATATCGCGAACGCCTGCACGGCGTACCGGTGCTGCTCGAGCAGCGCCCCAGCAAGGTGCTCGTCAAGGACGGCTTCGATCCCCGCGCGCTGGCGCTGTTCGAAGGACCGACCGTCGACGCCCCAGGCGGCAGCGATCTGCCCGCACCCACACGCATCGTGCTGTACACCGCGAATTTGCCAGCTGAGTTCGAGGACGAAGAAGAGCTGCAGAGCGAGGTCGAGCTCACGCTGCTGCAAGAGATCGGTAACTACTTCGGGCTCGACGACGAAGAGCTCGATCGCCTGGGCCTCGAATAGTCGCGGGCCAGCTCGAGAAACGCGCTGGCAGCGCGCGTCGCGGCGAACGCGCGTGGCGTGAGCGCGCCAACGCTCCGTCGCGCGCCGAAGTCTTTCAGCCTCAGGACGGAGAGCGAGCCGCTGTCCGCCTCGCGAGAAACAGCCAGGCGCGGCACGATCGCGACGCCGAAGCCGAGCTCCGCGAGGCGCTTCAAGACCTCCACGCTGCTCATGTCCATGGCAACGCTGAGTGGCGTGTTTTCTGCCGCAAACGCCGCCTCCACCAGCGCTCGCGAGCTGGTCGTGCGGTCGAGCAAAAGCAGCGGATGCGCGGCTAGGTCACGCACGCTCACCTCTCGGCGTTTGGCGAGAGCATGACTCGGCGCGCACACGGCGACGTCTTCTTGAGGTGCCAGCACGACGCAGTCGAGCCGCTCGCTCAACTTGCGCCCGGATTGCTCGAGCGCTTCCGGCAGCGGCAAGCTGACGATGCCGATGTCCACTTGGCGCTCCGAGACGCGCTCGGCGATCACCGGGGACGGGCGATTGTCGAGACGCAGCTCGACCTTCGGATAACGCTCGCGAAAGGCCGCGAACACCGGCGGCAAAAAGTAACACGCCAAGGTGTCGCTCGTGCCGACCACGAGCTCACCGAAACGCAGCTCACTCAGCGCAGCGAGCTCCGCCTCGGCGAGCGCCATCTCCTCGAAGATGCGCGTGCTGCGACGCAAGAGTGCGCGCCCAGCGTCAGTGAGGCGCGGCGTGTGACCGTCGCGTGCAAACAACTTTTGACCCAGCTCGCGCTCCAAGAGCAGCACCGCCTGGCTCACCGAAGACTGCGTTTTTCCGAGCTCGTTCGCTGCTTTGGAGAAACCGCCGGCGCGCGCAACGGCCGCAAAAGCGGCCAGACGTGCGCTATCTAGAACCATCGTCATTTCTAATCAATTATATCATAATCTATTGGATTGCAGAATGCCGTGAGCGGTTCATGCTCCGCTCATGATCGTCATTGCCGGAAAATCTGCGTTCTCCGCGGGGCGCACGGCTAAGCGCCTGACCAAAGTCCAAGCCGACAACGCCGCAGTGTCCGGGCTGAGCGCACGCTTCGTGCACTTCGTCGACGTAGGCGAGGCAGCTCTGGGCGATGCCGAGCGCAGCTTGCTCGATCGCTTGCTCGAGTACGGGCCGCGCGATGCGACCGCCGCGCTCTCTGGAACCGAGCTTTGGGTGGTGCCACGCCTCGGCACGATCTCGCCCTGGGCGTCCAAGGCCACCGACATCGCGCGCATCTGTGGCTTGCCACAAGTGCGCCGAATCGAACGCGGCATCGCCTACGTCGTCGCCGGTCAGATTCGAGACGAAGCCGCGTTACTCCGCACGCTGCACGATCGCATGACCGAGTCCGTGCTCTCGAGCGAGCACGAAGCCGAGGCGCTGTTCGCGCGCGCCACGCCCAAGCCATTTCGGACGATCGACGTGCTCGGTCACGGCCGAAGCGCGCTCGAGAACGCCAACCAGTCGCTCGGTCTGGCGCTCGCGCCGGACGAAATCGACTACCTGGAACAGAGCTTCCGCGCGCTCAACCGCAACCCAAGCGACGTGGAATTGATGATGTTCGCGCAGGCCAACAGTGAGCACTGCCGGCACAAGATCTTCAACGCCGATTTCGTGATTGACGGCGAAAAACAGCCCCTTTCCCTGTTCAAGATGATCCGCCAAAGCACCGCGGCGAGCCCCACCGGCGTGCTCTCCGCCTACCATGACAACGCCGCCGTGATCGAAGGCCACCAGGCCGCGCGCTTCTTCCCCGACCCAATGAGCGGCGCGTATCGCGCGAGTCTGGAAGACGTGCACATTTTGCTGAAGGTCGAGACTCACAATCACCCGACGGCGATCTCGCCGCACCCGGGCGCCGCGACCGGCTCAGGTGGCGAAATTCGCGACGAAGGCGCGACGGGACGCGGCTCCAAGCCGAAGGCCGGTCTCACCGGCTTCTCGGTGTCGAACCTGCGCCTACCCGGCGCGCTCAAACCCTGGGAGGCCGCGTACGGCAAGCCAGCGCGCATCGCCTCCGCGCTCGAAATCATGATCGACGGCCCGCTCGGCGGCGCCGCTTTCAACAACGAGTTCGGGCGACCGAACTTGGCCGGCTACTTCCGCACGCTCGAGCTCGAAGCTCCGGGGCCGGCGGGCCGCGAAGTGCGCGGTTACCACAAGCCGATCATGCTCGCGGGCGGCTTTGGTCACATCCGCAAAGAACACGTCGAAAAGGGCAAGATCCCCGCAGGCGCGGCGATCGTCGTCTTGGGAGGGCCTGCGATGTTGATCGGCTTGGGCGGCGGCTCTGCGTCGTCCGTCGCGTCTGGCGCGTCGCAGGAGGACTTGGATTTTGCCTCCGTGCAACGCGACAACGCGGAGATGCAACGCCGCTGTCAGGAGGTCATCGACCGCGCGTGGGCGCTGGGCGACAAGAACCCGATCGTGTCGATTCACGACGTCGGCGCGGGCGGTCTCTCCAATGCGCTACCCGAGCTAGTCAACGACAGCGGGCGTGGCGCGCGCTTCGAGCTGCGTCGAATCCCCAGCGACGAGCCCGGCATGTCACCGCTCGAGCTGTGGTGCAACGAGTCACAAGAACGCTACGTGTTGGCCATCGAGCAGTCCGAGCTCGCGCGCTTCGAAGCCCTGTGCATGCGTGAACGCTGCCCCTATGCGGTCCTCGGCCACGCCACGGACGACGGCGTGCTCACGGTCGACGACGCGCACTTCGATAATCAACCGATCGCCTTGCCACTCCAGGTGCTACTCGGCAAACCACCCAAGATGACGCGCAACGTCAGCCACGGTGATTTTTCGCCGGAAAATGCCGACCTTTCCGGGATCGAGCTCGGGGAGGCGGCACGGCGCGTGCTGCAATTGCCGACCGTCGCGGACAAGACTTTCCTGATCACGATCGGTGATCGCACGGTGACCGGGCTCGTCGCGCGCGATCAAATGGTCGGCCCATGGCAGGTTCCGGTGGCGGACGTCGCGGTCACCGCAACTAGCTACGACAGCTACACCGGCGAGGCGATGGCCATGGGCGAACGCACGCCGCTTGCGCTGCTCGACGCCGCTGCCTCCGCACGCATGGCGGTCGCTGAAGCGATCACCAACATCGCCGCCGCGCCCATCGCACGGCTGTCGGACATCAAGCTGTCGGCCAATTGGATGGCGCCCGCAGGTCACCCCGGTGAAGACGCGCGCTTATACGACGCCGTACGCGCCGTCGGCAGCGAGCTGTGCCCAGCGCTCGGCATCGCCATTCCGGTTGGCAAGGACTCGATGTCGATGCGCACCGTGTGGGAAGACGCTGGTGCCAAGAAGAGCGTGACCGCGCCGCTCTCGTTGGTCATCAGCGCGTTCAGCAAGACCAGTGACGTGCGGCGAGTGCTCACGCCCGAGCTGCGGCGTGACCTGGCGCACACCGAGTTGCTGCTGATCGACCTGGGGTTGGGCCAATGCAGGCTGGGCGGCTCGGCTTTTTTCCAGGTATTCTCACGAGTTGGCGCACGAGCCCCGGACCTGGATCGGCCAGCGCTGTTGTCCGGATTTTTCAACGCGATTCAAGAGCTGGCCGCACAGGACCATGTGCTCGCCTACCATGATCGCTCGGACGGAGGACTCTTCACCACACTGGTCGAAATGGCCTTCGCTAGCGGCACGGGCCTATC
>DATHOI010000682.1:0-10907 GCA_035485095.1 Polyangiaceae bacterium
CTCAGATCCAGGATCGAAATGAAATTCTGGTTATACACGGGTACGTACGCCTTGTGCGCGATGTCCGCACTGGTGCCGGTGCCGGTGCTGGTGATGTCGAAGGTCGTGTGGACTTTGCTGCCGTTCAGCAGGGTCACTTTGTCTAGCGTGCGCTGCAGCGCGAAGCCGAGGCCGCCACTGCCGACGGTGATGACGTCGCCCTTGGGGTCCGGGTACACCGTGCTGTCTTCGATGGTCGCGGGGTTGAGCTTCACGCTCGCGACCTCACCTTGAGTCGCGTAGTCGGTGCCCGTGACCAGGACGTGATTGAACGACGAAGGCACGGCACTCGTCACCACGAGCGTCTCGGGGTCGAGCGGTTGTGGTGGCGGCGGCGGAACGACGACCGTTGGCGCGCCGCCTTCTCCCGCGGCGCCCGTGTCTGCGCCGCCTTCGGCTGCGCCGGCGGCGCTCGTGCCGGCGACGCTGCCGGCAGTGCCTGCGCTGCCGCCCGCGGTCGTGCCGCCTTTGCCCGCGCCCCCGCTCGTCGTGCCGCCTTTGCCTGAGCTACCTCCCGCGGTCGCGCCGGCGCTACTGCCGCCCGTGCCGCCACCTCCGCTGCTCGAGTCGTCACCGCTGCTGCAAGCGACGGCGGCCACGCATCCGCCCAAGATCAGGCTCATCACTAAGTGCTGCTTTTTCATGTGCTGTGCTCCGCGGCTTTCGGGCCTCCCGCCCGAACAGCCGAATGCCACGATGGGTGGCGTGTGAGCGACACGTTGGGGCACGGCAAAGAAACGATGGCGAACCGCACACCGCGGCCCGCCGACGCCTCGCCTCCGCACCCCGCGGAGTCGCAAGTCGAACCGCGGCTCCCCAAAATGGGGGGCAGCGGGCGCGCACGCAGTAGGTCTCCTGGCTTGCCGGATCACTCGCCGTTCGGCCCTTCCCAGGCTCTTCGCCCAGTGGATTTGCCGAACTTTGTCCCCGGTCACAGTGGCGGGGGCCGCGCCGGTATTGCACCGGCTTCCCTTTTGCGAACGCATTCCTCGAGTCGAGAAAAGCGCCCGCGTTGACCGCGTTCGCGAGCCCGGTCGAGTGACCGAGCCAGCGGCGCGTGTAGCACGGCCGGCGGTTTTCGGTCTACGGCCGTTTTCTCGGGCGGTTCATGGGTGCCTCGATGAAACCTGGTCAAATTGCCAGGCTGGGGCGATAGCCGATTGCAGTGTGCCGCTAAATCGAGGACGCTACCGCCTCGCCCCCGCGCCGCTCTAAATGGCTCAGCCCCCCAGAAATGTACCGCCGTTAGGGCACGGAACCGTCGTTAACGACCGTTACGAGATCCGTCAGAGCTTGGGGAAGGGCGGCATGGGCGAGGTGTTCCTCGCGTACGACCGCAGCACTCAGCAGCCGGGCGCGTTGAAGGTCGTGCGTGAAGAGTCGCGCATGCCCGGTGACGACGAAGCATTGCGACAAGAGCTGCTGCTGGCTCGCTCGGTGAGTCACCCCAACGTGTGTCGCGTGCATGATCTGGCGCCGAGCCCGTGGGGGCCGATCCTGGTGATGGAGCACATCGCCGGGCAGACATTGCACACGCATATCCGGCGCCGCAAAGCGCAGGGCGGCTACACCGCCGACGAGTTTCGCAAGATCGCCAGCGAAACTGCGGCGGGCCTGGCAGCGATTCACGCGCAGGGGCTCGTGCACGGGGATTTGAAGCCTGGCAACGTGATGGTCACGAACGACCGCGCCATCATTCTGGATTTTGGTTTTGCTCAAGAGCGCGCGCGTCTCAGCGCACGCCGTCCTGGTGCGCCTCCGGATGGCGGCACGCCGAACTACATGGCGCCGGAGCGGCTGCGCTCGGGCGGCGCGAGTCCAGAAGACGACATGTACGCGCTCGGGCTCACGCTCTGGGAAATGTGGACTTGTCGCGTGCCCGAGCCGGGTTACCGCCCACGCGCCAAGCCGATGCGCTCGCAGATCATGTTCGACGTGCCCTCTGGCCTGTCGGTCGATGAAGTGAAGCAGATCTTCAGGTGCTTGGCGGACGACGCGGCGCTGCGCCCGACCGCGCGTCACTTACGCTTCTTCAACCCGAGCTCGATGACCACGAGCCAGGTGCAGATCCCGCGCGAGCGCATCGCGCCCGGCGCGCCGCCCGGACGCGCAGCGAGTGAAGCCTTCGTCCCTTCGTCGCAAGCGTTACTCGTCACCTATTGCACCAACGCGCCGGAGGCCGCGGGCACGCTGTTCGTGCTCGACAAGCCGGCCATCACCATCGGTCGGCGCAGCGGCCAAGACATCGTCATGCCCGAGGCCACGGTCTCCGGCTCGCACGCGGTCGTGCGTTGGAACGCGGGCTCCTGGACGATCGAAGACACCGGCAGCACGAACGGCACCTACGCCGACCACAGCTACGAGCGCAAAAAGACGATCGCGCTCTTGCATGGCGCGGAGGTTCAGCTCGGCGAGTCGCGCGTCAAGCTGGTCAGCTTCCAAGAGCACTCGCCGCCCCACGAACGAGCGCGCGCGTACCTGGCGCGCCGCGACGGGCTCACTGGTCTGCTCAAGCGCGACCAGCTCGTCAAGGCGCTCGAAGAAGAGCGCGGCTTTGCCGAGTGGGCGTCCGTGCCGCTGTCGGTGGCGCGCTATCACATCCGTGGCCCCAATCGGCACGTCAGTGAGCGGCCGACCATTTTGGAGATGCTCGCACTACGCCGCGCCGCGCAACGCGTGGTCGAGCTGACCGAGATGCTGCTGCTCAGCATCGTGCCCACTACCGGCGGGCGCATCGGTCCGCTCAAGTTCGCGCTGGTCATGGCCGGACCGAACCCGGATGAAGCCCGCAACGTGGTCGAACAAGTCGTGTCGCAAGTGCAAGGCCTGATGCCCGAGGCACTCGACCTTGCCGCAACCTTGGTCAAAGCAGAGCCCGGACATCACGTCCAAGCTCTGCTCGACGACTGAGCGCGCTGCGCGAGCCTTCGAGCATGGCAGGCCCTCCCTCGCGCTCGACGTTCCCTTCCGCTTCGGGCGATCCGTCGAGCCGTCGCCTCGGGGTGGGCTCGAGCAGCAGTCGCGATCGTCCGCTGCGCGCGCAGATCGTCGTGGCGCTCGTGGTCGTGTGCATCTTGATTGCGGTGCCGCTCTACCTGCTACGGCGCCCGGGCGGAAAGTCGGGCACGGTCCCCAGTGCCAGTGCCGCCGCGCTCGACGCGGGAAAAGCCCCGCTTGCGCTGGCGTCTGCGGGCGCAGCGGTCACGCCGCTCGACGCCGGTAAACCGCCGGAACGCTTGCGCGTGGCTGCCGTGCAACGCGTGCGCTGCGGGGCATCTGCCGGCGGCGGACACGAAGGCAACGTGTGCGACAGCGTGCCGCCCTTCGAAGAAGCGCTGAGCAAAGCCGTGCGTGACAACCCAGACTGCGCGCCCAAGGCCAACGAGCAAGGCACCGTGAACTACGTGCTCACGGTCGACTTCACGAAAAAGAGCCTGCACTTGTTCCCCGGTGCCAGCGGAAGCTGGCGCGGCCGGCAAGCGCGGCGCGCCGTCACGTGCGTCAAGCATGCCTTCGTGCAACCGGACTGGACCACCATCCAGCATCAGTACCGTTTCTATACGATCGCCGTCTTGGGCACGTATTTCCCGCTCAACGGCGGCAGCGCCGCGAACACCGCAGCCGGCCCGCACAACCCCCTCGCCACCCCGAACTTCGAATAGGCGGCGCGTTACGGCGCTGAATCGCGCAGACTCGATCTCTCTTCGATGGTCGCGCAGCGCGTCGCACGTCGGCCCAGCCTTCGGCGTCGTGGCGCGCGCACGCTCAAGAACGAGAGCTCGGCCGCGAAGCGACGGCGACTGCGCAGAATCTGACGTTTAACCTTAAACTCAATGCCGTTCGGTTAAGGACCGAGACCACAATATGGACCCCATCGCTCATGCTGCCCCCACAACATATCGTAGGGTTCGCCGCTTAAGTGAACGGCATTGACCTTAAACTTCAGCTTTGAAACAAGACAGGCCCTCGCGGTCGGATTTTGAAGTCCAGCCCACGAATCGCTTTGCGCGGCTTCGGCTCCGGCCACGACCAACCAGCGCGTTAGCGGAGTACTAGCGGCGGTCACTGTGTCTTGATCGTCGTGCCGGCCCACGCGACACCGCCGCGGTTGTCGTGCACGAGCGCCCACACGCGCGAGACTTTTGCGTCACTGGAGGCGTAGAAATCGGTGCCGTAGGCGTCGTTCCAACCGCTAGTGGGATCGTTCAACAGACGCACCGGGGATTTGAAGCCGCCTCCGTCTGTGTAGTAGTCGATCCACATCTCCTCGCCGACCGGGTGCCCGAGCTGCATGGTCGAGCCTTGGTCTAGGTCCTGGTTCAGTGGATCGTTCTTGTCGACGATCGGTTGAATCGCGTAAGCCGGACACGAGCTCGCGCCGTCGTCGGCGCAGGTGGGCACGCAGCGCAACCCCTGCACCGCATCCGTGCAATCGATATCTGCGGGCGCGCTCGCCTCGGCGATGGGAGTACAATTCGCCGGTTGCATCGACGGATCTACGCCGGGCAGCGGAGGACCGCAAAACGAGTCGCTCGAGAGCGTGTGGCCGTTGAATTGGAAGCCGGAAATCGCCGGGTTATTGTTGGTGAACGTCTGAAACGAATAGATCGACGTGTAGCCGGCAACGAAGCTGTCCGAGTCGAGGAGATTGCCCGCCGCGTCCTTGCAGGCGAAGGGCAATGCGGTGGGGTCGCTGGGCGTGATGAGCTGCAGCGTACCGGCGCAAGCGGTGAAGAACACGAACGTGATGCCGTATGGCGCGTTGCTCTCGGTCGCCGGGTGGGCAATCGGAGCTGCGGTGACCTGCGTCGTGTCGCCGTGTGGAAAGTCGGTCTGGCCCAACGCCGGATTGGGCAAGAGCGTGGGCAGCTTGTCGGGCGTGAAGCAGCTGTAATACAGGTCGCCATCGGGGTTTGCGCACGGCTCGGACCAGGTGATCTGAATCGGCCGCCCCGCGCTCGGGGAGGCGTCCTCCCAGAGCATCTGCAAGTTCACGGTTTGACCGGGCTGCGCGTAGGGCAGGTCTTTTTGCACGCCCAAAACGCGTAGCGTACTGAGCTGGTCCGGGGGATCGAACTTCGGGCCGCAGCCGCACAGGAGCACCCCCCAAAAAAGAAGCCCGTATTGGCCGAGGAAGCGCATCAAAATTCCCCTCTGAATCCCAAGCTCGGGATGATCGGAATGCCGGTTTGATACGACTGCTTGCTGAAGTTGTAGTTGTAGCTCAGGCCCTCGACCGCCGCATTGTTGTACACGTTCTGGATGTCCAGATAGGTCGAGAAGCGCCAGGAGCGAAACTGCCAGCGCTTGTCGACACGCATGTCGAGCTGATGAAAGAGCGGCAGGCGCGTGCTGAACGCTTTGGCTTCGAGCGGCGTGTAAGCGCCCGCGTCCGACGCGTACAATGCTGGCAATGCGGGTGAGGAGACGACCGGCGTGTCCAAGCTGCCAGACACGATGCGGAAGCGCGCGCCGAATTCCCAACCGCGACCGAGCCGGTAGCTGCCGAGTATGATCAGGTTGTGGGTCTGATCATATTGGAACAAGTACTCGGGCAAGCCCGGGCCGTCTCGACGCACGCTGCGCGACAAAGTGTACGCGATCCAGCCGAAGAAGCGCTTGTCCGGCTTGTACTTGAGCAACGCCTCGAGGCCGATGACCGAGCCCGTGCCGAGGTTGTTGTACGTGAATGCGCCGGCCGCGTTGGGCGCGCGTGACACTTGATCGGTCAGCTCTTTGAAAAAGCCTTCCAAACTGAGCTCGACGTGCTGCGAGAACTCTTGCTCGACGCCAATGTCGTAGTGCACCGACTTATTCGAATACAGCCCAGGGGTGCCGAAGACCGCATTGGTCTCTTGAAATTGTGGCGGCTGGTAGAAGAGCCCGGCGCCCGCCTTCAGGGTCGTGCGCAAGTGTGGGTCTTCCGGGTGATCGGGATCGGTCCCCTTCACCAGGTCGTAGCGAGCGACTGCGCGCGGCGCGACGTCGGCGTGCCCGGTGTCTCGCGAGTAGTCGACGCGCAAACCGGGGATCACGCGCAGGCGACTGGTGGGTTGGATTTCGCCCTCGCCGTACCAAGCGGGACGAAACACCGTGGCGATCTCGTGAGATTGTTGCGGCGGCTGACTCGCGAAGGGCCCGGGGTCCGGTTCGCCCGGACGCGGCGGCGGCGGAAAGCGCGCCGTGACCTCATAGGGCGCGATCGCAAAGTCCAAGCCCGCGTTCAACTTGACGCCGGGCGCGACCTTGAAGCCGAATTCATGCCGCGCGTAGATAGTGGTCGTATCCAGATCGAATTCGAGGTTGCCCACCGAAAGGCCGATCTTGTCCTGGCCGACGCTCAGCATCGAGGTGCTCGAGACCGAGCGCGACAAGTCGGTCTCGTACAGCGCCTGAGCTCGGTAGAACGACGTGCCGAAGCTGAGCGTGCCGCCGAAAGCCGGATCTTGCGCGGCCGGATCGGTGTCGATGATCTTGAATCGATCGTCCGAGCCGAAGAAGCGCAGGCTGAAGCGCCCCGCGGCCGTCTTGTGATCGACGATCGCCTGATAGTCGTAATACACGGGCGCAGCCGTGACGCTGGAGCCGGCGTCCTCGAGCAAGGGCTTCAGCCAAACGTCGATCCAACTGCGCCGGCCGGCGACCGCGAAGGTCCAGTCTTTTACGGGGAGCGGCCCTTGCAGCATCACGCGCCCGTCGATCAGATCGACCTCGGCCATGCCGTGAAAGCAGCCCTTTTTGCCTTCGATCGGCACGCCGTAGTCGCCGTTGCATTGCGTGTCGGGGGTGCGCAGCCCAACCTCCACGATGCCGCCGTCGGCGCGGCCGTACTTGGCGCTGAAGTTACCCGGATAAAAGTCGATCTTGTCGAGCAGCTCCGTGGGCACCACGCTCGACAAACCGCCAAAGTGGTAAATCAAGGGCACGAGCGTGCCGTCCACGAAGACTTGCGTGTCTTGTGGCGCCGAGCCGCGCACGATCAAGAGACCCGCGAGCCCCGGCGGGCGACCCACGCCGGGCAAGCTCTGCAGTGAACGCAGCGCGTCCCCGCTGGTGCCGGGGATGCGCTCGATTTCACGGCGCTCGATGGTACGGCGCGTCACCTCGCGCGGGGGTTTCTCACCCTGCACAGTGATTTCGATGCCCGCGCTCACCGGCGCGAGGCGGTACGTCGCTTCGGTCTCCTCACCCGCGACGACCTCCTCCGCATTCTCGAACGGCTGAAAGCCAGGCGCCTCCACGTGCACCTTGTATTTGCCGGGCGCAAGATCGCTCATTTGCCACTTGCCGGCTTCGTCCGTCGTGGCCTGACGCAGCGTGCCGTCGGGGAGCGTGACCGTCACTAGCGCGCCAGCGAGCGCCGCGTTGCTGTCCGCCAAGCGCACGATGCCCGCAAGATTTCCGGTCACCGGCGCGGGTGGTGGCGCCTCTTGGCCCGGCTTTGTCGTGAGCGTGAAAGAATAGCGGTACGGGATGACGACCGGCACTGGCGTGCCGTCGCGCGTGGCAGGCGTGAATTTGAATTTCAAGGCCGCCGCTTGCGCAGCCTCGTCGAAGCCGTTGCCAACGGGCTCGAGCACGTCCGCCTTCGTGACGTTGCCATCGCGATCGAGCGTGAGCTTCAACTTCACGTCCGCTTGCAAGCCTGCCTTCTCGGCCTCGGGCGGGTACTCGGCGTGCTCGAAGTGAATCAGCTCCGGCAACACGATGACCGGCTTCTTGGGGGGTTCCTTGGACGGCTCAGCGGGTCTGACCGCCGCGCCCGAAATGCCGCTCGGCACCGCGCCCTGCGAGTCACCGACTTGTGCTGACGCGAGCCCGCTTTGCGCGAGCACCGACAGCGCCAGCAACGCAGAAACACGGCTCGGAGCAAAAACCATGAACGACCCGATTCTTCGCTAATGCACGCGCGCTCCCGCGACAAGACATTCCCGCGGCAGGAAGCTGGCAGCCCGGAGGCTCGCGGCCCTTCGAGGCTTGGCGGCCGGTGCGGCCCGCGATTCGCTGGGGCTTGCGAGCGGAAGAACGCGGTACTACGGCGAGCGGCAGTGAAAGTCGCCACCTGGAACGTCAACTCGATTCGCGCGCGGCTCGACCACGCGCTCGACTGGCTCGAACGCGTGCAGCCCGACGTGTTGTGCATGCAGGAGACGAAAGTCGTCGACGACGATTTTCCGACCGACGAGTTCATGCGCCTCGGCTACGGCGTGGCGATGGCCGGCCAGCTCTCGTACAACGGCGTCGCGATCTTGTCGCGCTTACCGATGAAGGAGCTCAGCATCGGTCTCCTCGATCAGCCCGAGTCGGCGGACAAGCGCGCGATCTCGGCGCTGATCGCCGGCATTCGCATCTTCTCCGTGTACATTCCGAACGGGAAATCAGTCGCCTCGCCGTCGTTCGCGGAGAAACTCGCTTGGCTCGGCAGCTTGCGCGAGACCCTCGACGCGCGCGCCAACCCGAAGAGCGACGTGCTGGTCTGCGGTGACTTCAATATCGCGACGGACGAACGCGACCTATACGACCCCGCGGCGTTCGTCGGCAAAACTCACTTTCACCCCGACGAGCATCGCGCGTTGGCAAACGTGCGTGATTTCGGGCTCCGTGACGCATACCGTATCCACCACGCCGAGGGCGGCGCGTACAGTTGGTGGGACTATCGCGGCGGCGGCTTTCGCAAGAACGAAGGGCTGCGCATCGACTACGTGTTCTTGTCGGAATCGCTCGCCGCGCGCTGCACGAGCGTGTTCATGGATGTCGAGCCGCGACGGCTCGACAAGCCGTCCGATCACATCCCCGTCGTCGTCGAGCTCGCGTAGCGAGCGAGCTCGCGAACCAGCCACTAGTCGTCGGCCACCACGGTGAAGGTTTGGGCGTCAGCGATGCTCGTGCCGCTCGTGTCCGCGTTGCCGCTCGTGCCCGTCAAATAGTGCCCGGCTGCGTCGGCAATCGCGACCTCACTGCCTGGGATGAGAGAGGTGCCCGACACGAATTTCAACGTGAATACTTCGCTTGCGCCGGGCGCGAGCTTGCTTGCGCTAAGCACGCCCGCCGACGAGCTCAGGTAGCGACCGTTGTACGTCTGTATGTAAACCTGATCGCCGTCCTCGAGCGTCCCGCCGTTCAAGTCGTCGAAGGTGAACTGCTCCCAGATCTGGCCATGCGGCGCGGCGGTGCTTACTGTGGAGCCACCACCTTGGTTCGAGCTCAAGTACTTTCCGGTCGAGGCCTTGAGCGCGCACGTCTGATCCAGCTTCCCTAGAAACAGCCAATCGAGATCGACCAGCCCGTCGAGGAACGTCACGCGCAAGTCGTGCGCGCCGTGCGTGACGAAGGTTTGCCCGAGACTCGTCAGCACGAAGCTGTCGGCGTTCGCGGTTTGCGGCACGATCACCGGCGCGAGACTCTGGCCGTCGATATTGAGCGCGATGCGCTTCTGTGCGCCGCCAGCGCTCGTCGAGTAACGCGGCAAGAACTGGTAGTTTCCGGCGGAAAAATCCAAGCTCTCGAATTCGATCCATTCGCCTGCCGCGGTGTTCGTCACGGCCCAACCTGCCCCGGTGCTCAGCGCGCGCACATCCAGATCGCCGCTGCGCAAGAACACGCCGCCCGAATTACCTGGCGTGGTGTCCAGGTATTTGTCCGCGTTTTCGGCTTGAATGAGCAATGTTTGCGTCGTCAGGTCGCTGTAACGCCGGATCAGATTCAAGTAATGATTCGGATAGTCCCAGCTCGAGCTGCGGTACACGCCGGCCGATTCATTGATGTCCGTGTAGCTGTACAGGATCGTGAAGGGCTCACCTTGATCGAGCGCATTGCCGAGCCCGGTCTCGAGCGTGAACGTCGCGTTCGAGTAGGCGTCGAGCGTGCTGCGCGGAACCGTCACGGACGCGCTCATGTAGCTCGCGCTGGTCGAGTCGAAGTAAGACGGGCTCACGTAGCCGGGCAGCACGATACCGCAACCACCGGTGAACGCGTTGGGCGTGTCCGGCACCGAGAAATTCGGACAATTTTGGGTCACGTCAGTGTCGCCCGCGAGCGTCGTGTCGAGCGAGAACCAGCTCGCGTCGAGGAGCAGCTCGGGCGATTTGCCGTACGCGGTTTTGAATTGAGCTGCGATGAACGACATCAGCTTGCTCGCATTGCCCTGCGCGTTCGACACCACGCTCGAGCTGACAGCGGAAATATCGATCACCGGCACTGTCCAATAGCTCGAAGGGAGCGTGTCGAACCAAGGCTTGATGCCGCGCAGCCAGAAGATGTCCGTCCAATCACTTTGCACGGACAAATCCAGAACGGGCGAGCCGCCAGTGCCGTGAAAATTACCGGCGACGTCTTGCATCGACGCGACTTCGAGTCGGCACGCGGCTTGAAATTGGCCGGTCGCGTTGGCACGCCCGAGCGCGTTGAGCCACGCCGTGAGCCGGCGCGGATTTTCTTGGCCGTTCGCGGGGCCCGTCAGATCCGTGCTGCTCGTTTGGTAGGCGCCGCGCGACGGCCAGAGCACGGTCCCGATGCGCGCTTGCATTTGCTCGGCGACGAGGTTGTCCCAAAAGCCGTTGGTCGAGCTGTCGTACGGCTTCAAGATCGGCGTCGGACGGCCGGCAAGTGTGGCGATGCTCTCGTCCACGTCGTAGTGCGTGAGCGGCGCGATCGTCGGCATGCCGGCGGTGACGACCACACGCAGCGTGGCCTCCGAAGCCGCGACAATCGAGCCTTGAACCGCTGGCAAATTGTCGACCGCGCCCGCCGCGCCAGCTTCAGCGATGTTGCTCGCCCCGGCGTTCGAGCCGCCCGCGCCGCTCGAGCCGCCCGCGCCGCCCGTCACCGCGCCGCTGCTTCCGCCGCTCGTCGAGCCGGCCTCGCTGCTC
>DATHOI010000683.1:0-5248 GCA_035485095.1 Polyangiaceae bacterium
CGGGCTCACTCGAGCACGCCGTGCAGAAAGCGCTTGGGCGAGCGCACATCGACGCTGCCGACCTGCGAGTCACGGCCGAGGGCTCGAGCATTCGCCTGCGAGGCAGCGTTCGGCACTTGTTCGAGAAGACCGAGCTCGAGAATCGCGCGCGGGCGGTGCCGGGAGTCACCTCGGTCGTCAGCGAGCTGTTCGTACTTCGCGGCGGTTGGGACGAGAACGCCTAGTCATGGAACGAAATGTCACAGGCTTGCTTCGCTGCCTCAGCACTGGCGCCGCGGACGCTCGCAGGTATCGCAAAACGGCTTTTTTGCAGCCTGAATCAGCGCGTTTGGCGCGCGGCGCTCTCTGGCACGGTTAGTGCTGAAGGGGATGAGTGACGGATCAGTTCGGTCCGCATTTTCAACGGAGTCCACCATGCTTTACTGGGCCGCTGTTTTCTTCGTGATTGCCGTGCTGGCTGCGCTGTTCGGCTTTTTTGGTCTCGCCGCTGGTGCTGCCGGCATCGCCAAGATCCTGTTCTTCGTATTTTTGGTGCTAGCGGTCATCTCGCTCATCAGTGGGCGTCGCGCGCCAGTTTGATTCGCTTACGCGTTCCTTCTTCCTTATGACTTAGTCTCTTCAGTCGGTTCGAGTGAGCGCAAAGCACGAGCTTCTATGTCAGCCGCGCATAAACAGAAGCGCCTGCGCTCGCATCCGACTTTGAGCGACGACCCTGAGTGGTACAAAGACGCGCTCATCTACGAGCTGCACGTGCGTGCCTTCGCTGATTCGAACAGCGACGGAATTGGGGATTTTCCCGGCCTATTGGGCAAATTGGACTACCTGGCCGACCTGGGCGTGAACGCGCTTTGGTTGCTCCCCTTTTACCCATCCCCGCTGCGCGACGGTGGCTACGACATCTCGGACTACATGGGGGTGCACCCGAGCTATGGGTCGTTGGAAGACTTCAAGGCCTTTCTGGATGCGGCACACGCGCGCGGCATGCGCGTGATCACCGAGCTGGTGATCAATCACACTTCTAGCGACCACGCCTGGTTTCAACGCGCGCGCTCGAGTCCACCGGGCTCGGCCGCGCGCGAGCTGTACGTGTGGAGTGATCGCGCGGACAAGTACGCCGAAGCGCGCGTGATCTTCCAAGACTTCGAGGTCTCGAATTGGACCTGGGACCCGATTGCCAAGGCTTACTATTGGCATCGCTTTTACAGCCATCAACCCGACCTGAACTTCGACAACCCCGAAGTCCACGAAGCGATCTTCCAGGTGCTGGACTACTGGCTCGGCCTAGGTGTCGACGGCGTCCGCCTCGACGCAGTGCCTTACTTGTACGAGCGCGAACAGAGTAATTGCGAAAATCTCCCTGAAACGCACGCATTTTTGCGCAAATTACGGGCGCGTGTGGACGCCAAGTTCAAGCACCGCATGTTGCTCGCGGAAGCCAATCAGTGGCCGATCGACGCGGCTGCGTACTTCGGCAATGGCGATGAATGCCACATGAACTTTCACTTCCCGCTGATGCCTCGCTTGTTCATGGCGTTGCACAGTGAGGACGCGTTTCCCGTCGTCGATATCTTGACGCAGACTCCGGCCATTCCTGAAAGTTGCCAATGGGCGACGTTTCTCCGAAACCACGACGAGCTGACGCTGGAAATGGTCACGGATGAAGACCGTGACTACATGTATCGCGTGTACGCGGTCGAAGACCGCGCGCGTATCAACCTGGGTATTCGCCGTCGCTTGTTCCCGTTGCTGCGAGAACGACGCCGAGTCGAGCTCTTGAACGCATTGCTCTTCGCGCTACCGGGTACCCCCGTTTTGTACTACGGCGACGAAATTGGGATGGGGGACAACATCTACCTCGGGGACCGCGACGGCGTGCGCACGCCGATGCAGTGGGATTCCGATCGCAACGCTGGGTTCTCCAAGGCGAGCCCACAAAAGCTCTATTTGCCCGTGATCGTCGAGCCCGAGTTTCATTACGAGGCGGTCAACGTGGCTGCCCAGCAGGGCAACCCCGCGTCACTCCTCTGGTCGATGAAGCAGCTGATTGCGCTGCGCAAGCGACACCGGGTGTTGAGCCGCGGCAGCCTGCGTTTTCTGCGGCCGAGCAACTCGAAGGTGCTGGCCTTCCTGCGCGAGGCTGAAAATGACCGTATTTTGGTGGTCGCGAATTTGTCGCGCACTGCCCAATACGCGGACATCGATCTGGCGGAGTTTGCCGGCAGTGTGCCGAGCGAGCTGTTTGGTCGCAGTCGTTTCCCGGAGATCGGAGAGCAACCGTACCGGCTGACATTGGGACCGCATCAGCTATTTTGGTTCGCCGTGGAATCGCAGCAGGTCAATCGTAACAAGCCGCTGGCGAGCGCGCTCGCACTTGCCGGTTCCTGGCGTACTTTTACCGAGGAGCCCGCGCGCAGCAATTTGGCGGAGCGCCTGACTCTGTTCGCACGTGAGCAGCGCTGGTACCGCAGCAAAGCGGTCGCCGTGAAGAACGCGGAGATCGAGGAAGTTTGTTTTTTCGAGCAAGCCTCGGCGCTCGATGAAGTCTTGGTACTCCTGGCGCTCGAGCTGGAGAACGGCACACAAGAGACGTACCTCTTGCCGCTGCGCTTCGCGAGCACACTCGAGCCACCGGTGGCCAAGGGCGAGGCGCCCGCGCTATTGGTGACGGAAGTCGTCGTCACGAGTGACGCGCATGAAGAGCCAGTGCATGGCGGTTTCTTCGACGCCAGCGCGTCCCGCGCCTTCGCAGAGCTGCTACGGAGCTCGTTTCGCTCGGGTCAGAGCGTGCCGAGCGAAGGGGGCACACTCTCAGCCGAGCTCTTCGGCGCTCGAGCGGTGCCCGACGCCGCGTTGCTCGAACCGCGCTTCGTGCCCTTCGATCAGAGCAATTCCACGATTATTTACGGAAATACCTGGATCCTCAAGTTACTGCGGAAGGTCGAAGCGGGCAGTAACGTGGAGCTCGAGGTCGGGCGTTTCTTGGCTGATGCGGAGCCGCGCCCGAAGGTGCCGCGCCCGCTCGGCGCGCTCGAGATCAGCTCTGAAGCAGGCACCCGTACCTTGGCGGTGCTGAGCGAGTTCGTCGACAACAGCGGTAGCGCTTGGTCGCTCACGCTCGAGTCGCTGTTCGCATTTTTCGAACGTGTCTTGACCGCGGGTGAGCCGCTCGCCGCCGTCACTGCGCCGAGCGGCCACCCCGCAGAGTGCAGCGAGCAGGTGCCGGAGGCGTTGGTTCGCCTGGCGAGTCCGTATTTCACGTTGGTCCGGCTGCTGGCGGAACGCACGGCGGAGCTGCACCGCGCGCTCGGTCGGCCGACGCCGGAGCCGGGCTTCGGACAAGAGCCATTCAGCGTGCTCCACCAACACTCGATGTATCAGACGGCGCACAGCGCTCTTTCGCGGAGCTTCTCACTGCTCCGCGAAAGGCTGGGCGCTTTGCCAGAGGGAACACGAGTATTGGCCGAGCGAGCGCTCGGTCAGGAGCGCTCGCTCGATGCGCGGTTGCGGCAAATTACCGGCTCAAAACTGGATGTGACGCGTATCCGCTGTCATGGCGATTATCACTTGGGGCAAGTGCTATTTAGTGGTGACGACTTCGTGATCATCGATTTCGAAGGCGAACCCGGCCGTTCAGTCTCCGAGCGACGCTACAAGCGGAGCCCGTTGCACGACGTGGCGGGTATGCTGCGCTCGTTCGCATACGCCTGTGACAGCGCGCTCCGGTCGGAGCGCGTGCGACCGGAAGACCGAGCGCAGCTCGCGTCTTGGGTCGAGTCGTTTCGAGCGTGGGTGTGCGTGAGCTTCGTGCGCGCGTACCTGGCCGGCATCGCCGGTGAAGGGTATTGTCCGCGGACGCCTGCCATGGCCCGCTCGCTGCTGGAGTTCTTCGAGCTAGAGAAGGCGCTCTATGAGGTGACGTACGAGCTCAACAATCGGCCCGACTTTGCGGTGATTCCGCTGACCGGGTTGCTGCGCATCGCCGGCGTGTAGCGTTAAGCACGCAGCAAAACCGCGAGCGGAAATTCGGAGAAAAGCCCGGAAAGCAGCGTGGAATCGCTGCCGTCGACATCGGCGTGCGCCCCAGTGAGCACGTTGAGATAGCGTCCGCGCAGTCCGGATCCGCTCAACCGAGCCCCTCGCCATACCGAACCGAGCGGCCAGGCTGCCCGCCCGCGGGTGACACGGAATGGGAAGCGCGGCACCGCGCACACGAGATCGCAACCCGCGACGCCGCGGCCAAAGGCCACGCAATTGGGGCCCGCGTCGAGCGGGATATAGCTGCTCTGAAAAATGGTCGGGTATTTACGTCTCGAACGAAGCAGCTCACTTACCACGAACAGTTTCAACGAGCCGTCCTCGAAGTGCACCAGCAAATCGCTGAGCAACTCTTGCCGTCGATTGCGGCGTTCGTCGAGCTGCGCGAGTCGCGCCTCGAGTGCCGCGTAGTCCACAGCGCGGCGGTTGTCCGGATCGACCAGAACCTGGTGCCACAGCTCGGCGCCCTGATAGGTGTCGGGCACGCCCGGCGAGCAGATCTTCAAGGCCACTTGGCCGAGCGCCTTGCACGCGGCGTAACTGTCGATGCGTCGACAAAAATTACGAATCTTGCCGGTGAACTGGCGGTTCTCGAGCGTGCCGCGGATGAAGTCCGCGAGCGCCGCTTCGTAGTCGGTATCCGGGTGAAGCCAGGAGCTTTGTGTCTTCGCCTCACGGCAGGCTTTGAGCATGTACGCTTGCAAGCGCTCGCTGATCGCCTCGAACGAAGCGTGCTCGGCGCCGAAGGGCAGGGTGGCGACCAAGGTCTGGTAGTACAAGTACTCGTCGCTGCGCGCGGGCGCTTCGCCACCGTCATGTGCGCTCCGGTACCGCGCCGCAACGCGCCCAAGCTCGAGCACGAGACGTCGCCAGGTATTGGGCAGCTCGGAGAGCATGCTCAGGCGCGCTCGCGCGTCTTCACCTCGCTTGGTGTCGTGAGTGGACGAAGCGTTGAGCGAGAGCTTGTGATCGCTCTGCTCGCGCGAATTTTGGGCGTGAAATTCCGCGAGCTCCACGCCCATGCGCTCGGGTGCGCCGCCGACCTCGTTTTCGCCGACATTGCGGGTGTAGCGGTAGAACGCGGTATCCTCCACCGCCTTGGCGGTCACGGGGCTCGTCGTTTGCTGAAAACGTAGGCTAAATTCCTGAGCGCCCGGGAGGGGGCCGTGTAGCAAGAGCACGGAACGCAAGAATTGGTATGCGCCGCGCCCGG
>DATHOI010000684.1:0-4676 GCA_035485095.1 Polyangiaceae bacterium
CTGGTCCGTGGTGACCGCACTGGCTAGGTGCCCTTTCCCCAGCACTTCGCCGGTACTCCCTGGCTGGGAATTCCAGGTCAGCTTGGTCTCATCCCAAGTGTCGACCGCGACGAAATCCGAGATGATGTTCGAGCCCAACGTCGCGTTGCTGGGCGATCCGTCGAACACAGCGAGGCGCAAGAGCCCGGCTGCGATGGCAGAGTTCGGGGCGCGGTTACTCAGATCGAAGCGCACATAGGATTGAACGGAGTAAGCCGGCGCGGGCGGCTGAGCCGTGCCCGGGTAGCTGGCAGCGACGAGATCGGCAGAGGGTCCGAATGGCATCCCAGGTAGCGATTGATCGACGCGCACGTTTGCGACCGCGGTGAAGCTCTGAGTCGCGCCGGTGAAGTAGGTCACTGTCAGTGTCGGACCAGCGCTTGCCGAGAATTCGCGCGACCGATAAATGGTTTGGTAGCCCGGGGAGCTCAGGTCGAGGCTCAGTAGCTTGTCTCCCTGGACCTCGCGTTGCACCGCGGCCACGAACTCCGCTGCGGGGTTTTCCCCGACTTGGGGCGTGGTTTCGCTGAATGAGTAGTACAGGAACCAGAAGCCGATCGGCACGGGGCCCAGTGAAGGTGTCTGCGCGGGTGCCGGTCGATTGTTCCAGCTGATCGTCGCTTCGTCCCACGAGTCATTGCTGACGAAGTAGGTGTACACGTTGCCGTCGCCGCCACGAGCCAGGCCGCCGTAGGCGTTCATCGTGAGCTGAGCCGACTCGATCACCGCGTTGTCGGGAATGGATCCGAGATCGAAGCGCAGATAGATGTCGCTTTCTCTTGGAACGGAGCCAACTCCGGTCTCGGGGGCTTCGATGGTGAGTGAGGGCAGCGCACCGAGCGCACTGGTCGGCATGGTGCTGTCGACGGTCGCATCGGCCGCCACCGGCAGCGTGACCGTCGTGGTCGTGCGCGCGCAAAGCGTGCCGTCGCCGGTGAACGACGTGTTGCAGGTGCAACTGAAGCTGCCCGGCGTGTTCAGGCACGTCGCGTTGACGTCGCAGGCCGCGTTCTGGTTCGCGCACTCGTCGATATCGGTGCAGTTTCCAAGCGCGTCCCGAGTGAAGCCTACCGCGCAGCTCGCTGCACCGGCTGCGCCCGCCTCGCCGATTGTGTTCCCGCCCGTTCCACCGCCGCCCGCTCTGCCGCCGCCTGCTCCGCTCCCGCCAGCGTCTGGAAGATCGCCGGTGTCCGCGCAGCCGCCAGAGATGCACTGCTGGCCGGCGAGGCAACTCTGCGCGCCGCAGGTCGCCTCACACAGCGACCCGACACATGCGGTTCCGTCGGGGCACACCGCGCTCGAGTTGGCGCCGCACGTCAGATCCGAACGGCCGACACACGCGAGCCCGCGTGAAGTGACCAGGCAGGTGCTGCCCGTCGGGCAATCCGCTTCGGACGCACAGCCCTCGCGACATTTGCCGAGCAAGCAGCTCCGCCCCGGCGTGCAGTCGTCGTCGCTCACACAACTGGCGCCCTCTGGGTGACCATCCTCCACACCCAAGATCGAGCTGCAGCCGAGCGCGAGGAGCGCGGCGCAGGCGAGCCGAAGCCAGCCCGAGCCGTGCGGGCCGAGTCGCGTTTTCATACTCAAAAAGCTCCCGCCAACGCGAGCCCAAAACGCCCTTGAGCGTCACCGGTGACCGTCAGCCGCGCTGCCTGCGGTGGCGCCTCTGCCTTGGGCGTTGTGAGCAGGAGCACAGCGGCGCCTGCGAGCGCGCCGAGGCCGACCCCGGTCGCGATGGTCGACACGGTCGCGCGCGATGAGGCTTGGCTGCGGAGCTGGATGCCGCGGCTCGTGCACACGTTCTTCGAGCTGCAGTCGGCGTTCGAGTCGCTCGAGGCCGACTCCGCGTACAACCCGAAAAACCCCGCGGTTCCCAAGCTCAGGATGCCAAATCCTCCGAGCAACCAAGCCGCCGTCTCACGCTGGCTCGAGCGAGGTGCGTTCTGGGCTGTTGCCACTCCTGGCGGCGAGCTTGGCGAGACAAGTGGCGCTGGAAGGGCCACTAACGCGGGCACCGCATACGAGCCGAGCTCTCCATCTTTCGTCGTCACTTCACCGAGCGCGGGCTGTTTGCCAGGTGCCTGCACACGAACGCGGTGTGCACCAGCGTCGATCGGCACGCCGCTTTGCCAGAGCTCACTCGGGATGGGCGCGTTATCGACGAAGACCTCGGCAGTGGGCTCCGGGCTCGCGAACGTGAACGCCAGTTTTCCGAGCTTCGGTTCCAGCGCGTTGCTCTTTTCGCGAGCGTCGGCTTCTCGCTCGCCTTGCCCGGCGCTGCGCGCAGCAGCAGCTGCTTCGCGGTACGTGGACCAGGCGCTCGCGACCTGTCCGTTGGCCTGATAGCACTGACCCAAGTTGAGGAGCGTGCCGACGCCCGGGTCGAGCTGCTCACTTTGCACGAGCTTCGGACAGGCTGCGGCGTACTTGCCTTCGCCCATCAAGGTGCGTGCTTGCTCGAACAACGCTTCGGCTGCCACCGAGTTGTCGGCATGGGCGACGGTACACCACGCCGTCAGCGTGATCGCGAGCGCGCCACAGCAACTAACCCTGCTCATAAAAGCGACGCTAAAACAGCACGTCCACTGCATCTAAGCAAGGGTTGCCGCGCGTTCGGTCAGCGCCACCCCTGTTACTTGCGGTCGTTGTACAGGTCCGGCTTCTTGGTAGCGGAAGCAGCAGCGCTGGGCGCAGGCGCGACGAGGGCTTTCGTCGGGCTCGGAACAGCGCGCGCGGCGTGAGCCACGAGCTTGGGCGTGGTTGCTGATGTTATCGGCGCGACGGCTGCGCTCACGCTGGGCACACTGTTCGCGACGGGCGCGAGCGCCGGCGCAGCGCTCGCGCTCTCGGCTACGCCACTCACTGCCAGTTGCACGACTGCGGTTGGCGGGGCGGCGGCCGGCAGCGCACTCGCGTCAGACGGCGGCCCCTCGGCGGTGCGCTCTTGGTGCGTTACCACTACGCCCAGCACCGCGAGCGCCAGTAACCCGACCGCCGCGAACGCGACGTTGCGCCGATTCTTGCCAGCGGGTTTGGTCTCCGTTTTTCCCCAACTCGTATCCATCCCAGCACCACTCGCCGCGAGCGCGTTTGGCATCTCGCTCGGTGGTTCGTCGTCTGTGCGCAGCTCGACCACTCGCGGTGCCCGGAGCACCCCCGAGATCCGTTCAATCGACCGTCGCGCGCGCCGCGTGCCGAACGGAGCGAGCGCTTCGGCGAGCTCGGCGATGGTCGTGAAGCGCTTAGCGCGATCCTTCTCGAGGCAGCGTAGGATCACGGCGTCGAGCTTCGCCGGAGCGTCGGGACGCAACGAGCTCAAACGCGGTGGGTCCTTGGTCGCCAGCATCCCGCACAGCTCCGGCATGCTCTCGGCGTCGAAGGGCACGTGCCCGCTCAAAAGCTCGTGTAAAATCGCTCCCAACGACCAAATGTCGCTGCGGTTGTCGGCATCCTTGGAAGACGCCATCTGCTCGGGCGACATGTACAGCGGCGAGCCCATCATGGCACTCGTTCGCGTCAGCCCGAGCTCCGCGCTCGAGCCTTCTCGCCCGGTCCATTTGGAGATCCCGAAATCGAGCACTTTCACCGATGGAGTGCCGTCCGGGCGACGGATCAAGTACAAGTTGGCCGGCTTCAAGTCACGATGCACGATGCCCAGCGAATGCGCCTCGGCGATCGCCTCGCACGCCTGGAGGACGTACTCGATCGCTTCTTCCGTCGGCAGCGTCCCGTGCTCCTTCAAGAGTTGTGACAGATCACTGCCCTCCAGATATTCCATGACCATGTACGGGGCGTCGTTCTCGAGCGTCCCGACATCACTCACCCGCGCGACGTGCTCGCTCTTGATGCGCACGGCGGCGCGCGCCTCGCGCAGGAAGCGCGCCACCGCTTCAGTGTTGTCCAGCGCGTGCGGCAGCAGGAACTTGATCGCGACGCGATCTTCTAGGTGGATGTGCGTTGCGGCAACGACGACGCCCATCCCGCCCATTCCCAGCACGCGTTCGATGCGATATTTTCCGGCCAGAATCTGACCTGGCGCAACGCCCGCTGCATGGTGACCGTGGTCCATCGCTTGCCTGAAGCAGCGCGCAGGCGCCGCGCCAAGCAGCATAGCGCACTTGCTCCCGCGCCGTGCGCTGACCAAAAGGGCGTTGATCGGGCGGCGAAGTCGCCCTTTTTCCGAAGTTACAGCCTGCCGCACACGAGGGATTTGCTGAATTGATTTCTGATCTTCAACTTACTGTAAGCATCACTTTGCGCGACGCGACGGCCTCCGTCACGCGTCGCCGGTCTCCACGCCGTTTTTTCGGCCTCACTCCGCCGTCGCCCTCGGGCTCAGCATTGGCCTAAACGCACTCCGGTAACTCCATGCGAGATACACTTCGAGTCCGAGCACCACGACCGCGACGCTGATCTGTGCCGGAGCGAGGAAGGCGTGGAAGGCGAAGATGTTGATCACGATGGGCGCGAGGACGGCGAGCGCGAGCGGCACGAAGCGGTTGCTGAGGAGCAGCGCGCCCGCGAGCACTTCGGTACCCTTGAGGAGTTGGAATAGGTAGCCGGTGTGCATCAGGGCGGCGCCGAAGGCGGCGGCTCCTTCGGGGATTGGGCCGGAGGGCGGGGGGATGAAGTTT
>DATHOI010000685.1:0-5026 GCA_035485095.1 Polyangiaceae bacterium
CCGCGGGCTATGGCCTGAAGGTACGGGTCACCTCGGTGCGTCACGCGGCGGTCTTGGTCGGTACGCGGCGTTTGCACCAAGTGGCCACCACCGCTGCGATCCTGGATTTGTTCGAGACCAGCAACGAGACCGCTGTCGAGCTCTTGGAGCATGCGACCGTCGTTGGCTCATTGTGCCGCTACTTGGCGGTTCACCTCGGGCTACCTCACGACGAGCTGTTCACGTGCGGCTTCTTGCATGACATCGGCAAGTTGATGCTGCTCGACACCGAGGGCGAAAAATACGCCGACCTGGTGCAAACGTACGGCGGCGGCCCAGATCAACTTCACATCCACGAACGCCGCGTATTCGGCTTCGATCACGCGGTGCTCGGTGCTCACGTGCTGAACGCGTGGAACATTCCTCATCCGGTTCCAAAGGTGGTGGCCTTTCACCATCAACCCGCGCGGGCCATGCAGGACACGCTGCTCTCGTCGATGGTCCACGCCCTGCGCCTCGCCGATCTAATGTCGTATGCGCTCGTGTTGGATACGGATTCTGCCGGGATCGCGCTCGTCGCCGCCAGCGAAGCCGCGCAATATCTCGAAATCTCCGAGCCGCAAGTGGCTGCCATGTGGTCCGATCTGCGCGCTCTTGCCGAGCGCAGCCGCGCTCGCTCGAGCGGTCAACCGGACCTCGAGTTGGTCGCGCCGCGCCGGCTCGAAGTGCCCCGCTCGCTCCGTCCACGTCGTTCGGTCGCGCCGCGCTCGCAACGCACGAGCGACCAACCGTCCGTCTCGATTCCGCTGCTTCAAGGCGCTGATCCGGAGCCCGCAGCACCGCACAGCGCCGCGCCGAACACACCACGTTCGAGCGTCAACGCAGTCCCCGCGCACTTCCCATGTGTCGCTTGTAACAAGCCCAGCTTCGGCAACCTATGCGCAGCCTGCGGCGGCCAGGTGTGTCCGGAGCACCAGGTCGGCCCCGACCACTGGTGCGTGCTGTGCCTGCGCGAGTACGAAAAATTCCGCGCTAAAAAGCAGATCCCTGGCTACCTCAAGGTCACCGGTCTCGCGCTCGCTGGGTTCTCCGTGGGCGCCTCGGTTACCGGCGCGATGGTCTCGCAAACCTACTCGCTGTGGAAGCTGGTCGTCGCTCCGCTGACCATGATTTTGCTTTGGAGCATCCTGCTGCCGGTAGCACATCGTTTGTGGCAGCGGCGACGCTTCTTGCGCACGCGGCCGAAGGGTCGAGTCCCACTCCCGATCAAGCTGCCGCGTCCGAACGAGGTGTTCATCTCTTCGCTCGATGCCAACCTAGAGAACGAGGGGCTGATGGGCCCGAGCTTGCCTCCGCCCAGTCAGAGCGGGGCGTCGGCCCCGAAAATTTCGATCGTGCCGGCCGATCCAAGCGAGCTCCCGGAGCTGTCACTGCCGCCGAGTGAAATGCTCTCCGGGCCCACTTCCGTGGCGCCCCCGACCGTCCGAGGCACGAGCACCACGACCGATCGCAGCGCGGCTGATCTTGCCCCGGCAACGCCAGCGCCGCGCGCGTTCGACGATGGACCGCCGAGCAGCCAGCGCGATTTCGATCTGGCCGCAGAGGCGCTCGAGCGCTCCAGCGAGGTGATGCAGAAGGCGGAGCCTGTCGTGGTGGTGCCGATCGAGCCTGCGACGCCACTCGCGCCGATGGTCAGCATCGCGCCGCGCCCGCCTGCAACGCCCTCGCTCTTGGGGGCGCTCCGTGGGCCGAGCGAGGGGTTGTCCGAGTTTCCCAGCGTGAGTAGTGAGAGCGAGCTGGAAAGCGTCGTCGCGTCGGTGTCGGCGCGTTTGGGCCGCGATCTGCCGAGCAATGACTATATGGGGCCGAGCGCCGAGCTGCGCGCGGCAACCATCGCGCCGACCTCCGAAGCGGCGCCGAGCGTGCAAGCCGTGCCGAGTCGGGACGTCCCGAGGCCGCTCGTTGCGGCGCTCGAGCCCGAGCCTGCGCTGCCCCCACCCGCGTCACTTTCCGCTGAGGCGGCCGCGCCGGTGGCAGACGTTGCAGCGGACGCGGTCGAGCGCGCCGTCAGCTCGGGCACTCCGCAGTCGCAGGCCAGCGCGCCCGAGTCTGTTGCGACTGAATCCGTGGCGCGCGAATCGGTCGTACCCGAACCGATCGCACCCGAGCCGGTCCGTGCCACGCCCCCAGCCGCAGAAGCCGAGCCCGAGCCAGAGGAGTCCGCTGCGGTCGTCGATTCTTCGCCGCCACAGCTGCGCTTCCCGCGCGTGAACTTGGATCACGGCTGCGCGCCGCGCACCGTGTTCCGCTGCGCGATCCCGGTCAGTGAAACGTGCTCCCCGGCGCCGCGGCGGACCAGCCTTCGTCCAAGCTCCGACTTTGCTGCCAGCGACGGCCCTGGGCCGTCGACAATGCGCGGACTCGGCTGAGCTTCGGCCGCCTCACATCGCGCACCGGCTGGCCGGCACGCACGCACTCTTCACGCAATTCTGGCTGTAACAGAGGCTGCTGTCGCTGCACGTGTTGCCGAGCTCGACGGGCGTGATGCACACGGGCGCGAGTGGGGTAGTGGTGTCGTCGCAAACCAGATTCGCGGCGCAGCGAGCCAAGCTGAGCGCCGGGCCGCAGGCTTGCCCCTCCGTCGGCAACGCGGTGCAGCTTGCGGTGTACGTGCCCTTGACTAAATCGGCGAGCGCGAGCGGACAGTATTGCGCAGTAGGGCAGGCGTTCGGCACTCCGACGCCACACGGACCACCGGCCGCCGCGACGGCCTGACACTTCGATATCAGTGTCGCGCCGCTCAGTGATTGCACGACGCACGCGGAGCCGCTTGCACACCAAGGGCCTGCCTGTAAGTCGCAGGTAGCGCCGTCCGCCTGAGTCAACGCGCTGGCTGCCGTCATGCACGTGCCGGGCACTTTTTTGCTGTCGTCGTTGCCGATGCAAATCAGACCTGCCGAGCAGTTGCCGGCCACGGTGCCCTTGCATTGCTCACCGGCTGCAGCCGGCGCGACGCACAGCGAAGTGATGGGCGAACAGACGAACCCCAACGCGCAATCGCTGTCTTTGCCGCAGGCAACCCCCGCGGAGGCGCGTGGCGCGCATTTGCCGGGGCAGGTTCCGCCGGTTACGTCACAGCGGCTGAGACCCGTGCACTCTTGGTCGATATCGCACGCTGCGCCCGTCGCGACAGTGCCGCCGAGCGCCTGCTGACACGAGTCCGGTGTGTTGTTGTCCAGCACCGCGCAGGAGCCGGCACCGATCGCATCCGCACAGGTGCGCGCCAGGTTGCCGTCGTACTTGACGGTGCCAGCAGTGACCGCGTTTTGGATGTCGTTGTAGCTTGCTTCCTGGAATTGCTTCGTGAATTGCGTGACGCAGTCCGTATTCGCGAAAGCGACGCTGTAGAAAAACGGATTGCACGCGTGTTCCGCGGCGCAAAAGCTCTTGGCGAGCTCAGCCGGGATTTGATCGATCGGGATCGGATTCGAGTCGCTCGTGTTGCTTCCGCCGCAGGCAGCGAAGGAGCTGACGGCCATCAGAGTCGCGACTAGCTTGCGCATCGAAAAATCCTCCAAGTCCAACCTGTCACGTTAACACGGCGCTCTTCTAGCGCGTGCGCGCCGAGGCGCGCTCGATCACGCCCGAACGCGCCCGAACGCGCCCGAACGCGCCCGAACGCGGCTGATGTGCAGTGCTCGTGCCAGCGAAGGCTTCTCCGCGAATATTTGCGAATTGCGCGGATATTCGCGTGCTTTTGCGGTTCGCGTAGGCTCAGGTGTGAACGATCGTTGGCGCACGGTGTGCGTCCGTGGTGCACACACCGTGCTGCCCTCTGATCGCGCTACTGCGCCCTGGCTGGGGCGGCCTTGGCTGCCAATGCGACACCAAATTCTCGGCGATCGGCGTACGCCCAGGCCACATTGCCGCGGATCAGGATCTCGTTCGCATCGCCGATGCCGGCGCGCCCCTTACTCAGCTTGTGCCCGCGTGCTTCGAGCTCTTTGAGCACCTCGGCGGGCGGTGCGTTGTGCGGCTCGTAGCGCACTTCATCCGGTACGAAGCCGTGGTGTACACGCGGCGCGTCGACCGCGACGGCCAGCGTTTCACCGTGATCGACGACATGCCGCAAGACCTGTACGATCGTGCTCGGGATCGTGTCGCCACCCGGTGTGCCGAGGACCAACACTGGGTCCTCAGCGACGAGCACCAGCGTCGGCGCCATGGAGCTCACCGTGCGCCGGCCCGGGACGGGTTGGTTGTCGCCGGACGATGCGAACGACGCGACGGAGTTGTTCAGCATGACGCCAGTTCCGGGGGCCATCACCTTGGCGCCGTACGAAGCGGACAGGGTCGTCGTGCAACTGACCACCATTCCGCTCGCGTCGACGACCGAGAAATGAGTGGTGTGCTCGAATTCACGCAGCGCGTCCGCATACAGTGGGTGCACATTTGCCGAAGGCGTGGCGTGATTGGGATCGATGGGCGAGTCTTTCAGCCAGGCATTGGGGTCGAGCCAACGCGCGCGCTTCTGTTGTGTCTGTTCGGCGGTCAGCGCGTCGGGGTCCACCACGCCGAAGCGGCGCTCAGCTTGAGCGCGTCGCGACGCTTCCAAGAACAGATGCAGCTCGGCGGCTGAATCATGGGGCAAGGCGTCCGCGTGCAAGGCTTGCAGCATGAGCAGTGTCTCTGTCACCGCGACGCCGCCTGCTGAGGGTGGCGGCATGACCTCGACGCTCAGCCCGCGGTAGTCGAAGCGCAGCGGTTCGCGCCACTTTGCCTGGTAAGCGGCTAGATCGGCGCTGCTGATCAAGCTACCGGGCAGCGAGCTCAGAGCGCGCGCGGTGGGGCCCGCGTAAAACCCGTCGCGCCCTGCCGTGGAGATGCGCTCTAGCGTGGCAGCCAGATCCGTTTGGACGAGCCGCTCGCCTGCGGCGTACGGCTTGTCGCCCTTGGCAAAGACCCGGCGCGCGGCTGCGTTCTTGCGCAAAGCGTGAAAGCTTCCGGCGAGCAACGCGGCTTGGTGCGCGCCGAGTGCGTAACCGTG
>DATHOI010000686.1:0-9568 GCA_035485095.1 Polyangiaceae bacterium
GAAGAGCTGACGATCCTGTACAACGGCGTCAGCATGGCAGAGTTCCTAGCTGGCTCCGCGCCGGACGACTCGTGGGACGCTCGCTGGACGTTCGACTGCCGCTGTGGTTCGCCGCGCTGCATCCGGACGATCGATCGCTACGTGGTCGTCGCTCCGGATGATGGCAACAGTAGCAGCGTGTATCTCGGCGTCAGCCAACGCAAGGGGCGCGGCGTGTTCGCCCGGCGGCCGATCACGGCCGGTGAAGTGTTCGAAACCGCGCCGGTCCTCGTCGTGCCCGCCGCTCAGTGGAGCAGCGTGGAGAAGACCGTGTTCTTCGACTACACGTTCGAATGGGGCTGGGACGGAGAAGCCGCGGCGATCGCGCTGGGCTACGGCTCTCTCTACAATCACTCGTACACGCCGAACGCGCGCTACGAAAAGCGACTGGAAGATGCCGCCATCGACTTCGTGGCGCTGCGCGAGCTCGAGGTGGGGGAGGAAATCCTCATTAACTACAACGGCAAGCCGGAGGCGCGAGATCCGCTCTGGTTCCCTGTCGAGGGGTGAGCCGCAGACGTTCGCGCACGAGCAGCCTCTAGAATAGCGCGCAAGAGCTCCGGATACTCGAGGCCCGCCCAGCCCGCCATGGTGGCCAAATACGTCCAATGATCCCAGCCAGGGTTTGGGTTCACCTCGAGCAGCCGCGGCTGCCCCGTGCTGTCCAAGCGCCAGTCCACGCGGGCATAGTCGTGGCATTCGAGCCGCTCTAGCAGCAACAGCGACCAATCGACGATCCGACGCTCGATTTCCGCGGGCAGTTGGGCACGGAGCCAACTGACACCGTGATACGCGGAAGCCGTGCTCTCGGAGTCCCATTTGGCCTCGTAACAGCCGACGTGCGGCGCGCCCCCCGTAACGCCCGCGTAGTTCTCCTCGAGAATCGGCAGCGCCCGCTGCGAAACCGGCGGGTTGCCAATAACGCCGACGCTGAGGTCCAACCCAGGCAGGTATTCCTGAACCAGCACGAGATCACCGTAGCCGAACGTCTCGCGCATCGCGCTGACCGCGCGCCTGATGCCCTCCGCGTCGTGCGCGACGGCATGGCGGGTGATGCCGAAGCTGCCGTCCGCGAAGTTCGGTTTTACGAACGCCGGGTACGGACCATCCCAAGTGACTTTTCCCGCTTCCGCGCATGTGAACTGGGGCACCGCAATGCCCATGGCGGTCGCGACTCCGTACACGAACGCCTTGTCGAAGCACCAGACCAGCGAGCGAGGGCTCGCGCCCGTGTACGGCAAGCCGAGGACCTCGAGCAACGCCGGCACGTGCGCTTCCCGTGCCCAGTCGTTGTGCAGGCCCTGGTCGCAAAGATTCAGCACGAGCTCGATCTCGTGGCGGCGCGCCGAGAGCTCAGCGAACAAGCGCTGGTGATCGCTGAAGTAGATGAAGCGGTAGTCGCGCAATTGTTGGAGGGCCGTGGTCAACCCGAAAACCGCATCCGCACGAGCCGCCGGCAATGCCGGCGAGAGCTGGAACGGATCCGGCTGCTCATCATCGGCAAGCACGACGGCGACGCTGGTGACGTGCGCCTTCAGCATGGGCCGCCGAGCGCTGCCGCATTGCGCCGTGCGGCACTGGTTAGGATGGCGTTCAACAGATCGCTGTACGACATGGCGGCGAACGCCGCGGCCTTAGCCAGGTGACCGTCCCAGCACCAGCCACAATTGGCGTTCGCCTCCAGGAACACGGGCTCCCCGCGCCCGTTCAGGCGCCAATCGAAGCGCGCGTAGTCACGCAGGCGAAACCGCTCATACAGTTTCGTCGAGCACGCGATCACGTATGCCTCTACCTCGGGCGACAACGCCGCGCGTCGTGTCTGGATCTGCCAATACGGGCTCGACTGATCCCATTTCGCTTCGTAGCCCAAAATCTTCGGCAGCTCCGCCGGGAGCAGCGAATAGTCCTCTTCCGTAACGGGAAGCACGTTGAAATCATGCGGAGTATTGCCGACGATCGACACGCCCAGCTCCGTGCCTGGCAGATACTCCTGGACCAGGACAGCGCAAGACAGCCGCAGCTCTTCGCGAATCATACGCAGCGCCGCAGCCAAACCCGTCGCGTCGTGAACGACGCTGCGCCGATTGATGCCCACGCTTCCATCGGTGGTGTTCGGCTTGACGATGGCGGGATACGCGATGTCCGGCGGAACGAGCTGCCGCGGGCCCACCAGCACGGTAGCTGGAACGCGCACCGAAAGCTCCCGTGCCACGTTCAGCTGCGCCTGCTTGTCCGCCGTCATCGCCATCGCCACGACACCCGAGCCCGTGTACGGCACACCCAGCACGTCGAGCATGGCGCAGACGTGCAACGCCCGGTCAGGGTCGTTCATGAATCCGTCGTCACACAGGTTGAGCACGAGGTCGTACTCGGCGCGGCTCCGTTCTAGATCACGCCACAGCGTGTCGTGCGCGGAGAAGAAGGCGAAGCTATGATCGCGAAGACTTGCCAGCGCATCGTGAAGACGCCGCAGCACGCCGTTGTCGTTCGAGTCCCAGTCCTGGTTCGGATAGTACGGAAATGGCTTCTCCAGATCCCCGTGGATCACCGCGATTCGCATGACGACTCAGTTGCGGAAAATGTTGGGCTATTGTACACGATACAGTAACCCCCCGTGCAGTCGGCAAGCCCTCCGCGCTCTCCTGGCCCCGTCGTCGATCTCGAAGCGCATGTCCCGCAGGAGTGGTGGCGGCAGGTCTTCAACGAGCTGTACCTGAAGACCGACGGCGACGTGGTGGAGAACCACGCGAATACGATCCTGGATATCGACCTCGTGCTCCGGGCGCTGCCGCTGCAGCCCACTGATCCGATTCTGGATCTGTGCTGCGGTCAAGGCCGGCACAGTCTGGAGCTCGCAGCCCGAGGGCTGCGGAACGTGAGCGGTGTCGATCAGTCATCCTGTCTCATTTCGATGGCTCAGGCGCGCGCGCTAGCGCTCAATGCTCCGGTCACCTTTGCCCAGGGTGACGCCCAGCACGTGTCCTATCCCGACGCTTCGTTCCGCGCCGTCCTCATGCTGGGAAACTCCTTCGGGTACTTTCACGACGCCGATGGCGACCTCATGGTGCTGCGCGAGGTCTGGCGGCTGCTGCAACCCGGGGGGCGGTTCGCGATCGACGTTTCCGATGGCACCTGGGTCCGGCGGAACTTCGAGCCGCGTTCCTGGGAGTGGATCGACGACCAGTCGTTCGTCTGCCGCGAGCGGTCGCTGTCGTCGGACGGCACGCGGATCGTCTGTCGCGAGCTGGTAACGGACGTGCAAAAGGGCGTGGTCGTCGATCAATTCTACGCCATGCGCCTGTACACGCGGCGAGGGCTGATTCAGATCCTCAAGCGCATGGGGTTCATCGAGATCCAGGACCTTGGGCAAGTCCCGACGCATTCCGAGCGGAACCAAGATCTCGGCTTGATGTCGCAACGCATGTTCATCACCGGCGTGCGGCCGGCATAGAGCAAAGGCGCTCCATGCCGCGCCGGATCAGGTTCTAGGGCGTGGGCGCTGGGAATCGCCGCGAAGGCGCGCCGGGACTCTGGCAAGCCGCAAGGCAGTCGGCGCGTCAGCTCGATGTTACGGGTGCCGCCGCCTGCAGCGCGACTTCGAGCGCGTCCGCGACGTCGTCGGAGCCGTTTGCGACGAGCTCCTCGAGCGGTGCCTTGCCGCCATCGTTCGTCGCGTACGGGTCGGGAACGAGCGGCAGTAACAGCTCGATCAATGCTTCCGCGCGCGTGAGGTCCGCGGGCAGCTCGTGCAGCACGCCGCCGCCCCAGCTCGTTTTGTCATTCACGCACGCCGGGTATTCATGCACCAGCTCGCGCGCCAGCTCGACATGCCCGCTCGCGACCGCATCGAGGATGTCACGGCTCCTTTCCGCGAGCCAGCGCGCCATTTCGAACTTCTTGCCGGTCTTCGCCCAGACTGCCGCCGAAGAACCGAAGGCCCGGCCGCGCGGATCGGCGCCGCGCGCTAGGAGCAGCGTGGCGAGCGGCTGGTTCGTGGCGGCTTCGTTGAGTGCCCGGTGGCCATGCTGACCGGCGCGATTCGGATCCATCCCCAAATCCAACAGCAACTCGACGAGGTTCAGCTCACCGCGCGTCGTCGCCTCGATCAACGGATCGGCGACTTCGAGATACTCGGGATGGCCCTCGAGTAGTCGTTCAGCAAGCGAGCGATCGCGCGCGCTGCACGCCGCGACGAATGCTTCACGACCCACGAGCGGTTCGCGCGTCGCGCCGTGAGCTAGTAAAATCTCCGCGAGCTCCGGGTTGCCGAAGAGCAACGCATTCTGGTAACAACTCTTGCCGTTGTAGCGACTCTTTGCGTTCGCGTCAGCTCCGTGGCCGAGCAGCAATTCGAGTCGCTTTTGATGCCCGCTTCGTGCCGCGTGCACCAACAAAAAATTCAAGATCCGCTCGACTGGTTTGCCTTCGGGGTCTGTGTCCCAATTGATGACATCTGCGGCTTTGAGCCCGTAGTCAAAGAGCAGCTCGAGCCACTTGGTTTCGTCTCCGACGCCAGTGAGGCACGTGTCGTACAGACCCTGGCTCTCGTTTGGATCGGCGCCACGGTCGAGCAACAGTTTTGCGAGCGCGGCAGCGCGCGTGTGCTCGGGAGCGCCCATCTCGCCCTGACCCATCACGCCGCACAGCGCGCTGTAGCGCAGCTTCCATTGGTCCGTAAACCAGGTGTTCGGGTCGGCGCCCGCGTGGAGCAAAAGCTCGGCCATCGCGACGGCCGCGTCTGCCGCTCGTTCGTTCGGCAAGCGGCTGTAACACAAGCAAAGCAGTGGCTCCCAGCGCTGCGGTCCGGCTTTCTCGTGCACGCGTTCGGGAGCTTCGGCTAGCAAGCGCCGCGCGTGCTCGAGCTCGCCGCACACGGTCGCGGTATGCAGGTTGAATTTCGCGACTTCGGGGCGCAGCGCCAGGATGCGCTCGGCGCGTCGCCACTTCTGCGGAAAGTCGAGCGCGCCGCCGGAGAACATACACGCCTTCTGCAGAAACTCGTCCGCGAGCGCAGCGAGATCCGCGTTGGGCCCTGCCCCTTCATGCTGCTCCTTCAAAGCAGCCCAACTCTCGAAGCCGTGCTCGTGCGCAAGCGCCTGCTGCACTTCACGAAGCCCCGGCACGGGCGAGTGTTTGGGCAGCGCGCGCCCGAGCCGCGCGAACGCTTCTGCGTCCCCCGCTCGCAGAGCTTTGAGCCAACGTTTGGCTTGCTTGCGCAAGCCGGCCAGATCCATTTTGACCACGAGCATGACGACCTTCCTTTCGTTTGCCCGAGGTCCGCTTAGCTACAGGCCGAAAGAAGGCGTATCGACCGATCGACTCAGAAACTGGGTGGGAAATCCCTTGCCGCGGACAGGAGGCGCCCCAGAGCGCTCTGCAGAGGATATCAGCACTCCACGCGAGCGTCGTCAAGAGCCGCTCGGCGCGGCTCTGTCAATTCTCGTTCTCCGTCGTCACGTGCACTACCTGCGCGAGCCCGTCCGCATTTCGAGATTGAAGTTTAGACTTCAACTTCGGTGTGGCCGGCGCGAACGCGCCTTGGCGGGCTCCGCATATCGCGCGGGTCAGAGGCGGCGAGCCGTTATTATCTGCGCGTACGCTTCGCCACTGGCGCGCAAAGTGCGGGTTTGCGTTGCGTAGTCTACCGAGTAGAGCCCAAAACGGGGCGCATAGCCCTCCGCCCACTCGAAGTTGTCGAGTAGCGACCAGTGCATGTAGCCACGCACATCGACGCCATCGGCGAGCGCCCGCGCGATCTCAGCCAAGTGGTCGGCGATGAATCGCGTCCGGACGAGGTCGGAAGCGTCCGCAACGCCGTTTTCGGTGATCCAAATGGGTTTGCCTCTGCGCGCCAGACGTCTGAGCACCATGCCGAGTCCGCGCGGGTAGATCTCCCAACCAAGATCGCTCAGCGCCGCCCCGCGCTGCACGCTCCGCTGCGCAAACAGCTCGTTTGGCCGAGTCGGATCGAAGCGCACGATGTCGCGTGAGTAGTAGTTCAGCCCCAGGTAATCTTGAGGCAGATCCATGAATAGGCCGTTGAAGAGCACGTCGAGCAGACGCGCCGTCGCGCGATCAGACAGCGAGCGCGAGGCTGGCGTCGCCAGCCGTACGTGGTGCGCTAGCCCGACGCTGGCATGCGGAACCAACTCGTGAATGGCGCGATAGGCGGCGACGTGAGCGCGGCGCAGGTTCGAGACGGCTCGAGGCACTGATTTTGGCTGTCGCAGTCCGGGCGGCCAATGACCGAGCATGTAGCCTTGCGCGACGAGAACGTTCGGCTCGTTGATGGTGGTCCAGATTTTGACTCGGTCACCGAGCACGCGAGCGACGCGGCGAGTGAATGCCTCGAAGCGCGCGGGCAATTCTGGGGCGAGTGCACCGCCCCGCCGCGCCAGCCAGCTCGGAAAGGAAAAGTGGTGCAGAGTAAGTAGCGGCTCGACGCCGATATTACTCAGGCCTTGGAGCTCTGCGCGGTAGTGCTCCAACGCCGCATCATCGAAGCGGCCGGGCTCGGGCTCGATGCGAGCCCACTCCACCGACAGGCGATGCGCCCCAACTCCGAGCTGCACCAAGAGCTCGGTGTCTTGCGCGAGTCGGTTCCAATGGTCACAAGCAACGTCCGGCACGTCACCCGCGGCGACGCGCCCTGCTTGCCGAGCAAATTCCCACCAATCACTCGTTTTACAACCACCTTCAATCTGGGTGGCTGAGGTCGCGCAGCCAAACAAGAAGCCACCGGGGAAGTCGCTCATGCCGCCGGCTTCTCAGCGGCGCGCAAACGCGGCCAACGCCCAGCCGAACGAGATGCGCTTGATCCGCGTGTTGCGAGCGCCCGCTGCCGCGAGCAACGCACTCAGTTTGGACGTGTCGAGCTTACTTGGGTGAAGGTCGCGTCGACTAAAACCCTGTCCACGCGCGACGGCTTCGAGCACCGTGTTTTCGAGCACGCGGAGCGAGCTCGACGCGTAATTCGGCGTGGTCAAAAACAGCAACCCGCCCGGCTTCAGCACGCGCAGTGCGCCTTCCAGCCAGGGCAGCGGGTCGAGCAAGTGCTCCACGACGTCCATCGACACGACGGCGTCGAACCGCTGGTCCGGGTAAGGTAGCGGCGCCCCCGCGACCACGGTGTCCACTGCGACCAGAGCCGCGCCATGAATTTCCTTGGCCAGCTCGAGCGCGCGACCATCGATATCGCACAGCGTGAAGCGTTTGTTGTGTCGCGGCAGTTTGGCGAGCTCTAGAAACGGTCCAGAGCCGAGATTGAGCACCTCTGCGCCGTCGGTGAGCTCGAGCGCATGCCTCAGCTCGCGCACGATGGGCTCATGATAGAGGCGCCACGGAAAACGCAATTTTAGGCGATGATTCGAAAAATAATCGACGGTCTCCACCTAGACCTCGGGGCGCCGTGCTGCGATGAAGAACTCCGCCGTAGGTGCCGCGTCGCTGTGATCCATGATCGCCTTCACCATTTGATAGACCGGCCGAGCAAACGCCTGTCGGATTCTGGGAAAGTTCGTCCAGCGGGTCGTCAGATGTTTATTCAGCAAACCGGCTAGTGAAGGCAAGAGGAACGCTTCGAAGGCCACCGTGGTTCCGGTCGATAGAACCGGTTCGAGCGCAACCAGCTCCAGCCCCGACTCCTTCACGACACGCGCCCAACCCTGAGCGTCATACAAGTGATGGTGCCGGAACAGCTGATCGATCGAGCGCTGAATATGAAGCGCTAGGCTTGGCGCACCGAGCCCCGCAAGCACGCGTGAGCTGGTCAGATGACTCGCCCACTCCGCGCTTGGCACGAACAAGTATGCGAACCCGCCGGGCCGCAACGCGCTCAAGATATTCTTCAGCGCGAGATCGATGCGCGGCACGTGCTCCAGCGAGCAATTGGCGACGCACGTCGCAAAAAACGCCTCGGGCAAGCTGGCCCGGGTCACGTCCCCCAAAATGACCTGCGTGTACGCCTGGCTGGCGGACGCCCAGCGCCCCTCTTTTGCGTCGATGTCGATACCCCAGACCTCAGCGCCCTCGAACGCCATTCGCGCAAACAACCCGTCGCCACAGCCTACGTCGAGAACCGGCCCTGGACATTGATAGCGGCGCACGACCGACAGCCGTGCGCATTCCTTGATCGCGAGCGCAGTCGGCGAATACGGGAAATAGCGAGTGAAGTCCTCCAGTGACAGCTCGGCCGCACGACTCGTCCGGCGTACGAGTCGGAATGGGTCCGCTTGCCGAGGTTTCAGCCGAGCCTCGGAGATCGGTGACTCCGAGTTGCTCGCGGGTTCCTTGTTAGCGACTGACGACCATCGGTTGTGCATGCCACGATCCTTTCTGAATGCTGACGCGCTCACCCGCGAGGGCGGAGCGAGTGAAGTAGGCCCACCAACCCGACTCGTGAAACACCAAACGGAGCTCATTCACGCGCGCTCCAAAGAGCTCATTCGAGCGGTCGGTACTGCTGTGAACGAGGAAGCAATCGTATCCTGCGAGCTCGCTGGCCGCGGAGAACGTCTCCGGGTGCCATTCCGCGCCACCGTCCATGGTCGGCGTGACGGTAGACAGGTAACGAATCACGCTCGTCGGATACATCGCGAACGAATACGCCTGCCGCCCGCCCTTCTCGGGCAGGTAGTACGCCGATAGGTGCAGCAGCGTTGGGAGCGCCGGGAACACGCTGCTCGTGCGCTCGAACACAATCGGGCGAATGCTGAGCTCGGCCGGCATGCGAGCGACGAAGTCGGCTATCGGTTGCGTTTCGCGAGCAAACGCCGAGAGACGATGAACGAACAGCCCGAGCCAAGCCACGCTCGTTGCGGCGATACACAGCGGGATTCGCCAGGAACGGAAAGCCGCGCGCGGTTCGCAAGCGATGAGTAGCGCCGGTACCATGAATGCGGCAAAACGCAGATGAAGCGGACTGAAGCCACCCAAGCTCAGCGGGAACAAGCAGTACCCGAGCAACATCAGGCACAGGGGCAGGGCTCGCTCCAACGCGCGGCTCGGTCGGCCAAGTGAAAGCGCGACCAGACCGAGCAGCACGACCCCGAACACCGACGCGACGTGGTCGGCGGCGGAAGCCGCGAGCAACAAGGCCGGCACGTCCGTTAAATCCCAAAACCGCGGCGCCCAGATCGTGAGCCCGATGCTGTGCGCAGAAGAGCCCGGAACGAGCCAGACCGCGGCTAGAATGGCTGGTGCAAGCAGCGGAGCGAGACGGGCGCGGAGCGAGCCTGCGCCGCGACAGAGCAGCGGCGCGACCAGCGCGAAAGTCATCCCGAACGCGAAGCCGTGAGTGACGAGTGTCGCGCACAGCGCTGCCGCGAGCCAAAGCCCGGTGCGTGCCGTGGCTCGTTGCCGATGAACGAGCGCGGCACTCATTGCGAGCAAACCGAACGGAAGCGCCGCGATGAAGCTGATGAAGCCGAAATAGAAGCCGTAACCGAGGCCGAGCGGCAAGCCCAAGAGGCCGAGCCAACGCGGGTGTCCCAGCGTGCGCACTAGCCCGCTGAACGCGCCCCAATGGCCT
>DATHOI010000687.1:0-10516 GCA_035485095.1 Polyangiaceae bacterium
GCTGCGGCGGGCTCGAGCTCGTCGAATGCCGGCAGCTCATCTGACACGGGCGGCTCGGACACGGTCACTGGTGGCGGCACGACGGGCACGACCTCGGGTGGTACGACAGGCACGACCTCGGGCGGCGCTGGCACGACCACTGGCGGCACGACGGGCACGACGACCGGCGGTGCCGGCACGACGACTGGCGGCATGGGCGCGACCACTGGCGGCGCAGGGGCGATGAACCCCGCAGGCTGTCCCGCGGCGTCCACGATGCCGAAGACCGGCGACGCCTGCACCGCGACCGCTGGTGGGCGCGCCACGACTTGCACTTACGCGGCAGATCCTGGGGAGGATATGGCCTGCGGTTGCGCGCCTGCGCGCGTCGGCGGGCGCGGTCCGGGCGGCGGCGCGGCCGGTGCGCCCGACGTGATGGATACGCTGACCTGCGTGACCACTTGCGCTGCGCACACCAGCACTCCGCCAATGAGCGGTGAAGCGTGCACGCTGAACGCGTTCACCGCTTGCACCTTCGGCCCGGACGCTCGCACCAACACGGATCGTTGCCGGTGCACGGCGAACAAATGGGTTTGCACGGCAATCGGCGGCATGGGTGCGGCCGGCGCTGGCCCGTGACGTGCTTCGCGCCGTCTGAGAAGACGGCGCGCTTCGCAACTCGAATAACCTAGGAGCACGTTCTGCGCGGTGTATTGCGTCGCCATCTTCGGATGGCGGCGTGAGGCGCCGCGCAGGCGTTTTGTGCGTGCGCGATCCGCGCTCCTTGAAGAGGTGTTCGCGCTCCGCGCCAGCGCAGCGCTGCGATCGTGCGGTTGTTCACTCGCGTGACCAGCGCGCTCCGTGAGCGCGGCGTCCGCGAAACGCTATGCAGTAGTGAGGCCGCCGCGCGCTACTTAGCGCTGCATTGCATGTTGCACATCAAGTCGCCCGGTGCGCAGCCGCACGAGCTCTTGTGTGGCTTCGGTGCGGCTGGTGCAGCCGTGCCCGGATCTGCCGCTGCGGTGCCCCCTGATTTCTTCGGTGCTGCGCCGCCAGCTACCGCGTGATGGGCCACGCCGGCGACCGCCTTTGCGCTCGGCGCAGGCTCTTCTGCGGTACCGGTCGAAGGCGGCGTTGCGGTGATGACGGGCGCTGGAGTCGGCGCCGGCGCGACGGGCGCAGGCGGCGCGACGACGACGGGTGCCGGCGGCGGTGGCGGCGGGGGCTTCAAGACGATCGCACCGCCGACGATGGCAGCACACAAAACGAGCGCGACGCCGATGTAGAGACCCGTCTTGCTCTTGCCGCCACTGCCTGGATAGCCAACTGGCTCAGCCGAAGCAGCGAACCCGCCACCGAGCGGAGCTGCGATGCCGAGCGGCGGCGCAATGCCGAATGGCGGCGCGATCGGCGCGGACATTGCGGCGATCGGCGCCGCTTCCGTCTTCGTTGCGGCGGCGGTGAGCGCTTTGAGATCGATCAAGCCGGAGTCGTCTCGCGACGCTGCACTGGTCGCGGGACGTGACGACGGTCGGCTCGCTGCCACTGGACTCGATGCGGAGGTCAGCGCGCTGAGTGAAAACAGCACGGACGATTCATTGCGCGCGCCGGTGCTCGAGCCACCGCCACCGCCCAACCCAAGACCCGCGGAGCCGCCACCGTGATGTCCGCCGCTGTGCTCGGGCGCGCTCGTCGTTACCTCTTCTTCACTGCCGGCGCTCTCGATGCCGCCGAACAAATCCGCCGCGGCGCCGCGCACCGGGCGAGCAGCTGCGCGCGGAGCGGTCGCAGCTGGCGCGGCCCAAGGTGAGGGCGTGGCGGCCGCGGGTGCAGGTGCGGGAGCCGCTGTGGCGGCGTGCAACGCCTCGACGATTTCTTCCACCTCTCCGAGGGCTTTCCAATCAGCGAAGCCATCGGCCCAGAGATACGTCTCGGCGGTCACTTGGCCCGCGTTGTAAGCAACGACGATCTCCGCAACGCTGAGATTTCGTTGATCGCCTTCGCCGAAGTCCACCGAGTACTGCGACCCGGTGTCTTGTTCGACGGCGCCCGCCGACGCTGCATCCGGCGCTTCGCCGGCTGCGGTGTACACGTTCGCGGGACTGGTCTTGCCGTCGATGACGATTGTGGCCCCGCATTTGCGACACCGAATCTTGGCCAGACGATCAGTAACTTTTTCGTCTGCAATCGAGTACTTAGCTTGGCACGCAGGACAGGAAATCTTCACAATCAGCCTCGCGGATGCGCCTTTTTGGAGGGGAAAGCTGTGCGCTTTCGGATCCCAGAGAGCGCTAGCCTAAACGCTAGCTACGCTTACGTTCAATTTTCGGTCTCAGCGGGAGCCCGAGCAGGGCCCCTCTTTTATCATTCCTGGTGAAGATCGCTAGACCCCACGCAGGGTTCCGGAGGTTCGACCCCGCTTTCCTGGGTCGCCTTTGGTGCCGGAAAATTACAGCTTCGTGGCCGGCTGTCCGCGAATCGCGCCATAGCCGGCACCCGAGAATTAGGCTCCCATCGCGAACAGCGCCAGGTCCAGCGCGTCGAGCCGTTCGGCGAGCGCCGGATTTTCGCCGTCTTCCCGTTGGGCCAGCTGCAGCTCACGTTTGGCGGCGGCCAGGTCCCCTTGAGAAATCAAGGCATCTGCCCGGCTTGCGTAGCGCTTGGCCGACGCGGTTCGGCACAGCTCGTCGAGCGATTTTGCTCCAACGCCCACGTTCGCGACGCGTGGCACCTCGCTGCCGCCCAGACGAAGCTGCCCCTTGGCGAGCGCTAGGTCGTAGCGCGGCCGGAGGTCAGGGTGGGAGAGCACCCGATACGCCTCCGCTCCGCGCTGGAACACGCGACCGAGCACGACCGCGGTGTCTGCGTCGTAGTCGGGGTGCGCGTCGGGGTGGAACGCCAGCGCGAACTCGTGAAACGCGGCCTTCACGGCGGCATCGTCGGCGATCTCGAGCACGCCGAGCAGCTCGTAATAGCTCGAGTCGTCGAGCACGGCTGCCCACTCGTACACGCGCTCCACGTTGGCGTCGTCCGCGAGCATGGCACTCACACTTGGCGCGCGGCGTTGCGCTGCGTCATCCAAGCGATATCGCTCGCGTCGGGCAATGCGACGAGCCGAACTTGTGCGCTGGTGGCGCGCCCAGTGAGCACTTCTTTCGCGCTCACATTGAGCATGCCATTCGTGTCCAGCGAAAAGCTGAGCGCGATTTGCACCTCGCCGCGACGAGCGGGACTGAGCCCGGCGAGCTCTACTTCCCCGAGTAGCGTGTTCTCGCCGAAGCGACTGGATTCGCCTTGGCTGATGCGCACCTTCACGAAGGTTTGGTTGTCCGCCGCGGTGACGAAGATGCGCGTGCGTTCACAGGGCACCTGCGTGTTCCGCTCGATGACCGGGTCGCAAAAGCCGTTGACCGTCTCCACCGCCAGAGTGAACGGTGTCACGTCGATCAATAATGGCGGGGGCGGAGCCGTGCGCGGAGCCGGCACCGGTTCGAAACCACCGAAGCCCGGCGTTGGCGCAACGGGCAAGCCCGGCGTTTCCAGCGTCCCGAACTGTGACGGGCTCGGCGCCGGGGCTGCTTGTTGGAGCGGAACCGTGCGTTGCGGAGCGAACGCCTGCGCCGGTGGGGCAAACGCCTGCGCTGCTGGCGGCGGTGCGTAGGCGGGTGGTACGGGCGGCGCGTACGGCGGCAGTGGTAACGGCGGCACGGGTGGCGCGGCGTCGCGCGGTGCTCCGACGCGCGTGACCTCTTCATCCGGGAGCTCTGGTAGCGGTAGCGCGTCTTCGTCGTCCAGCTCGACGGGTTGCGGCGCGGGGGCTCCGAGCGCGGGCGACCCATGAAGCCCCGGTTGAATCGGTGGCGATTCGAGCTCCTCGAAATCGCCGTCGCCGAGCGCGACCGCTACGCTCTGTTCGCGCGGCGCGGGCCCCTTAGCGGTAACGAGCGGTAGGTTGCCGTACTTTCGCGCGATCTGATCCGCGTCCAGCGCGGGTTTTACGGGCCCTTGTGCGCCGACGAGCGGCAGCCCCAAGGCGTCGTTCATGGCTTCGCGCGCGCGCAGTGCGTCCTCGGACGCGCTCGCCAATGTGGGGCCGCTGACGGCGCGGCCCGCTTCGGGACCGAGGCCGGGTCCTGTCTTCGTGCGCCCGCGTGAGCCGAGGCCGCCCAGGGTGTTTGCCAGCGGCGCGGTCGACGGCGCTTTGCCCAGCGCGCCGAGCGTGGATTCGTTCGTCACGCTGGGCATGCGTTCGCGCGGCGCCGAGCTCGGTTGCAAGCCCGGCGACGTGGGCATGTGCGGGCGACCGAAAAACGGCTGCGTGCTGGGGATGCCCGGCGAGCTCTCGAAGCGCGGCCGGTGGCCAGGGGGCTGCGTGCTCTGTCGCTTGCGCGCCGCGATCGGGTTTTGCGCGTCACTGAAGTTCGGGTGCGTCTGGCGCGCCGCCGGGCTCGGCGCCGGAGGGATCGTGCCGCGCCGCTTTTCCGCGCCGCTCAGCGCGGCCGCCTGGATAGCCGCGCCGATCGCCACGACCTCGTCGGGGTTGATGTTCGCGCGCAGCGGCTTCCTGAAAAACTCCTCGACGCGCTTGCGCACGAGCGGGATGCGCGTCGAGCCACCAACCAATAGGACCTGGTCGAAGTCATTGGCCGTCAAGCGCGCGATGCCCAGCGCTTCGCGGCAGACGTCGAATGTGCGGTCGACGATGGGCGCGGCCAGGCGCTCGATCTCGCCACGCGTCATGGAGAACTCGAAATGCACCGTTTTGCCGCCGACACCGTGGCCGATGTCGTGCACCGTCACGCGCACCTCGTTGTCGGTGGAGAGCTGATGCTTGACGGTCTCTGCGGCGGCCCGCAAGCGCTCGAACACTTGCGGATCGGCGCGCGCGTCCAGCCGGTGCTGAGCGAGCAGCACTTCGCTCATGCGCTCGGCGATGGCCAAATCCAGATCATCACCCCCGAGGAAGGTGTTGCCGGCCGTGGCCAACACCTCGAACACGTTGTTCGACAAGTCGAGCAGAGTCACGTCGAACGTGCCGCCGCCGAAGTCGTAGACGGCGACGCGCTCGGAGCTCGAGCGCCCATAGCCGTAGGCGAGCGCGGCCGCGGTCGGCTCGTTCAAAATGCGCATCACCTCCAAGCCCGCGACGCGCCCGGCGACCTTGGTCGCCGCGCGCTGTAGATCATTGAAATTCGCGGGCACCGTGATCACGGCGCGGTCGACGGTCTCGCCGAGCGCGGCTTCAGCCACGCTCTTGGCCTTGCGCAGCACGAAAGCGCTGATTTCCGGCAGGGTGTACGTCTCGCCACGGGCTACGACGAGCGCGGCCTGGCCTGGCCCTTCGCGCATTTCGAAGGGAAAGCGCGAGCGCGCGCGGCGCACTTCTTCCGAGTCCCAGCTCCGGCCGATCAGGCGCTTGATCGAGTAGATCGTGCTGGCTGCATCGACGATGCGGCGCTCTTTCGCCGCGCGACCGACCAACACGTTGCCGTTCGGATGAAATGAAACCACGGACGGAATCAGGGTCTGCTGCGCTTCGTCGGTCAGCGCGGAGGCTTGCCCGTCACGCACGACCGAAACGACCGTGTTCGTGGTGCCGAGATCGATGCCGATTACCGTGGACATGCGCTCCTAATTCAGGCAGCAGCCGAAAGGTTCGAAAGAGCCTGGTCATACCAAGCTTGTACCGAGCGCTCGAATGGCCACATCCAGCCGTAGTCGGGTCCGGTGAAGCGCTGCACGATGTGCGCGCGAAGGGCGGTCGAGCGCGCGGCGTCCACGCCCAGGAGCTCGGCTGTCGCGCGCAGCGTCTCTTCGTACGCCTCCCACTCGATGCGCGCGCGGCCATAGGCCAAGCCGAGCGGAAAGAACGGGATCAGGTACAGGAAGGTCATCAGCAGCGAACCGTAGCGGCGCCGCTGGCGCAAGTGAACCCGCTCATGACGCAGCAGGATCACTCGATCCAAGTCGCTCATCTGCTCCCAGGTCGGTGGGACGTACAGCGTGTTGCCGAGCACCGTGTGGTAACGGGTGAGGTAGCTGCGTTGTCCGCCAAGGGTTAGGCATTTCAGCGCGAGGTCGATGGCGCGCGACGGCCAGTGACCGCGCTTGGGCACGATACGAAACGTCGGAAACTCGGCCCGAATCGTTTCGATGAAGCGACCCGTTTGCTCCATCAAAGCGAGGCGGATGGTAGCGCGCTTTCTGTTTCAAGTGCGCGCAAGTGTTGCGGCCGGATGGCCGTTCCCGCAACAGCGGAAGGCGCAGCGCCCCGCGCCGGCCCTCGTTCGGGCGCTTGCCAGCGTCGCGTTGCGGTGGCTCGTGCATCGCTACGCGCCCACGCCGCAACTCAAGCTCCTGATTTTTGGGGTGGTCACGCGCCGCGACGTTTGCCGCCTCAGCCTTCGGTGTCACGCCAGTCTTCGGCGTCACGAAGGCGACCGTGCGGGCTCGGCTATTGGCCGAGAACGTCGCCCGCTTTGAGCGCACGTCCGTGGATCAGATCGAGCGCGGGCAACTCTTTGCGGCCCTCGACTTGGGCGCGGCACAGCTCGAACGCGCCGTCGGCGGTACTGACGAGGACGCGTTTTTGCTCCACGCTGACCAGGCCGGGTGCGCCGCGCGCCGGCCCCGGGTCGAGGGTTGCTCGAGCGACTTTCAGCGGTCGCCCGTGCAGCAAGGTGTGTGCGCCGGGTCGAGGCGCGAGCGCGCGCACGAGGTTCACCAGATCACGCGCGCTGCTCGAAAAATTGAGCGCGCCGTGGTGGCGTTCGAGCAGCGGCGCATGAGTCGCTTTTTCATGCTCTTGGGGCACTGCAGCGAGCGCTCCGTCGACCGCGTGCCCGAGCTCTTCACGCACCAGCTGCGCGGCGGTGCTGGCGAGGCGCTCAGCGAGCTCGCCTGCGGTCTCGTCGGCGCCAATCGCGATGCTGCGGCGGGCGTACACCGGACCCGTGTCGAGCCCTTCGTCCATCTGCATCAGACACACTCCGGTTTCGGTATCACCGTGAGCGATCGCCCAATTGATCGGTGCCGCGCCGCGCCAACGAGGCAAGAGTGATGCATGTAGGTTCATGCACCCACGCCGCGGAGCATTCAGCACGGGCGCCGGCAGGATGCGTCCGTAGGCCATCACGAGTGCCACGTCTGGTGCGCGTTCGAGCAGCCACTGATCCAGATTGCCGGTCTTGACCTTGACGGGTTGGTGGACGGGAAAGCCGAGCTCCAGCGCGGCGACCTTCACGGCGGGTGGTTGCAGATTCAAACCTCGGCCTGCAGGCCGATCAGGCTGGCACACGACTCCAACGATTTCAGCTACTTCCGCCAATGCGTGGAGCGCTGGGACTGCGATCGCTGGTGTACCGAAGAAGACCGCGCGCACGCTCGTGCGTATACCAGATGAGTGTGCTCGTTGCTCCCCGCGGGGCCCGACCGAGAACGTCCCGGCTGTCGATTTGCCGCGCTTGGCCGTACCTCTTCTCGATGCTCGAAAAGTCGGGGTTTGCGGCCAGCGCGCGAAACTTCGCAAAACACGAATCCGGACAGCCCTAGCGTGTCGTAATGGTGTGGTTAAGTTCTCAAATTGAGTGAGAGACCGCGTCTTGCTGAGCTACCCCGAATCGAAGCAATCGGCAGAAATAGAGGGTATCGCTTGGCCCGCCCCGAGTGACAAGATGAGGAACACATGAGTGAAAAGAAAAAGCCGTCGCCGCCTCCGCAGCCTCCGCCTCCGACCGAAGAAGAGATCAAGTTCGGGGATGAGCTTGCGGTCTTGCCGATTCGGAACGCGGTCCTTTTCCCGGGTGCGGTAGCGCCCTTCGATGTGGGGCGCGAGAAATCCGTCGCCCTCGTGGAAGACGTGCACAACCTGTCCACGCCGGTGATCGCGATCTTCGCGCAGCGTGACCCCGCGACGGACGATCCGGGCGCGGACGACTTGTACCCGGTGGGCTGCGCCGCTCGCGTGCTCAAGGCGCTCAAGCACAGCTCGGGGAACTACTCGTTGATCCTGCAAGGGCTCACGCGCATTCGGCTCGACGCGGTTACCCAGACCACGCCGTTCCTGCGTGCCAAGGTGACGCGCGTCGAAACGCCTTCCACGGAAGACGTCGAGGCAGAAGCCTTGGCCATGAGCTTGCGGGACGTCGCAAAACAGGTGATTCAGCTCATGCCCGAGCTGCCCCGTGAAGCGGGCTCGCTGATCGACTCGATTCAGGCGCCCGGCGCGCTCGCGGATCTAGTCGCGGCCAATCTGGACGCTCCAGTCGAGGAGAAAGCTCAGCTCATCGAAACGGTCGAGGTGAAGGAGCGCATTCGCAAGGTGCTGCGCTTGCTCACGCGCCAGCTCGAGATCTTGAAGATGCGCGAGCGCATCAACTCTCAGATCAAAGAGGAGATGGGCAAGAACCAGCGCGAGTACGTGCTGCGCCAACAGCTCAAAGCGATCAAAGAAGAGCTGGGTGAGGACGACGGAGATCAAGGCGATCTCGACGGCTTGGAAGAGCGCATCGCGAAGGCAACCTTGCCCAGCGAAGCCGATCAGGTCGCCAAGAAGCAGCTGAAGCGCCTGCGTTCGATGCAGGTGGGCAGCGCCGAATACACCGTCGTCCGCACGTACTTGGATTGGATCCTGGATCTACCCTGGACCAACCAGACGGACGACAACATGGACATCGCCGGGGTGCGGCGCGTCCTGGACGAGGACCACTACGGCCTCGAAAAGGTCAAGAAGCGCATCGTCGAGTACCTGGCCGTACGCAAGCTGAAGAAGGACAAAAAAGGTCCGATTCTATGTCTGCTCGGGCCGCCTGGCGTCGGCAAGACCTCGCTCGGCAAGAGCATTGCTCGCGCGCTCGGTCGTAAATTCGTGCGCGTGTCCCTCGGTGGCGTGCACGATGAAGCGGCCATCCGCGGTCACCGGCGTACCTACGTCGGCGCGCTGCCGGGTCAGATCATCCAAGGTATGAAAAAGTCGGGGACGATCAACCCGGTGTTCATGATGGACGAGGTCGACAAGATTGGGCACGACTTCCGCGGCGATCCGAGCGCGGCGTTGCTCGAGGTGCTCGACCCCGAGCAGAACAACACCTTCGCCGATCACTACCTGGAAATTCCATATGATCTGTCGAGCGTGATGTTCGTGGCGACGGCGAACATCGCCGACCCGATCCCGCCGCCCTTGCGGGACCGCATGGAGATCCTGGAAATTCCGGGCTACACGCGGCGCGAGAAGCTCGCCATCGCGCGCCAACACCTGATCCCGAAGCAGCTCGAGGAGCACGGGCTCAAGCCCGAGCAACTCACGATCACGGATGAAGCCGTGGAGGAGCTGATCGAGCACTACACCCGTGAAGCTGGCGTGCGTTCACTCGAACGCACGGTGGCGAGCGTGATCCGCGGCGTCGCGGTCAAGGTTGCGGAAGGTGACCTCAGCCCGCGCACCATCAAGAGCGAGGACGATCTCCGCGAATTCTTGGGCGCGATCAAGTTCACGAGTGAGGTGGCTGAGCGCACGGAAGAAACCGGTGTGGCAACGGGCCTGGCTTGGACCAGCGTGGGCGGTGAAATTCTCTTCATCGAATGCACGCGTATGTTCGGGACCGGCAAATTGCAGCTGACCGGTCAGCTCGGTGAGGTGATGAAGGAAAGTGCGCACGCAGCGCTGAGCTACGTCCGCACGAACGCCGAGAAATACGGCATTCCGAAGGATTTCCTCGAGAAGAGTGACGTGCACATTCACATCCCGGCTGGCGGGATGCCGAAAGACGGCCCGAGCGCGGGCATCACGATGTTCACGGCTATCGTCTCCCTGCTCACCGGCATTCGGATCAGGCACGACGTGGCCATGACGGGCGAAATCTCGCTGCGCGGTCGGGTGCTCCCGATTGGTGGCTTGAAGGAGAAGACGCTCGCGGCACACCGCGCCGGCATCAAGCGTGTGCTCGTGCCCGAGCGCAATAAGGCCGACTTGGACGAAGTGCCCAAGGAAGTTCGAGACGAGCTCGAGTTCGTGTTCGTGCACAAGCTCGACGAGGTGCTCGAGGCTGCGCTGGAGCGGATGCCTCAACCGTCTCAAGCGTACCTCGACGAAGTCGCAAAGCGCGAAGCGTCGCCGCAACCGTCGACGAACTGACCCGCGATACGTAAATGTGAAAACGCCCGGAGCGAGAGCTCTCGGGCGTTTTTGCTTTTGTGCGCGTGTCAGTCAGCGCGAGCAGGCGGCCCCAATCAGGCGGGTTTTGCGGCCCAGATCTTCACACCGCCGGTCATGCCTTCGACGTTCGTGAAGAGCTTCACGTTGGGCGGCAGATCCGCCTTGATGTGTTCGGCGTTGCCGCCGCCGAGGTAGAGCATGTCGTAGTTGAAGATCGGTTCGAGCTGCTCGATCATCTCGAGCACGCGCTTGGACCATTGCTTCTTGCCGATCTCCTTGAGCTCGCGATCGCTCAGCCGGTCCTCGTACGTCTGCTCTTTTTTCCACGGATGGTGGCCGAGCTCGAGGTTCGGCACGAGCCGACCATCGACGTACAGACCAGCC